>NZ_JAQGJT010000037.1 GCF_028290495.1 Tardiphaga sp. | reverse complement strand
TTGGTGGTGAAGCGGACGGCCTTACCGGCCTCGAACTCGACGTCGGGCTTGCGCGCCGCCTTCGGTAAGACCGACTGCTGGAACCGCTCGAAGTTCATGGCGTCGGCCACGCGCAGGTCCTGCACCTCCTTGGCAGTGAGGATGCCATAGCGGCGCTCCCTGCCCTCGCCGACGGTCATGAAGTGCAATCCACGGACACCAGGCGTCGCCTTCACGCCCTCGTAATCCCGCTTTCCCTCGAACTGCACGAACGCATAGCCCGGGATCATCGCCTTGGGTGTAGGTTCTACCGAAAGCACTGGGCGCCCATTCTGATCCTTCCTGCCGGTCTTGCGCCTCGTGTAATCGGCCGGGCACATGGCATTGAACCCGCGGGCAGTCATACCCGACACAGCAGTAAGTTCGCGGTTCGGTTCGCACAGCACGATGTGCCAGCCTGAGTTCGTCGTTTGCATTTCCGGCACGCTCGTATCCCTCTTTCAAATCTTAGTTGCAGTGCGAACGGCCCGGAATACGCTGGGCGGGAAGGCGTCGATTTCGGCCGGAAAGCATATAGTGGTGGCCAAATGGAGCGATTCGATTTTGACGCCGCAAGAATTAAGCCTGATCAAAGCCCGCTATTTCCGGTCGATATTGAATGTTGCCAAGCCAACCGAGGAAGCTTCCGCTCTCCGCCTGATAGGCTCGCTGGCGAATGACGCACAGACAGCCGACGCGCCGCCCGATCTCGCCGCGGCCGAACTGGCGGCACTGGAAGCCGTCCGGCGTCTGGCAGAGAGCATGCATACGCGGGAGCACAACTTGGTGGCCGCTTGGAATGGCGCCACGCGTGCTGTGCAACACTGGCTCGGATTGTTGGGTGACCAGCCGCAGTAAATCATGCTGCGTTCTCCTCTGAGCTAGGAGCCAGCTTCTCTCCGGTTGCTTCGTCGTAGCCTGGGGGAATGAGCCACTTGCATTTCGCCGCTATAGTCTCGACGCCGTCGACGATGTGCCGGCAGAAGAACGGCGGGCGAAGGCCGTGCTCGCGGTTGTACTGGCAGTGGGCGTTGCCTTCCGGTGTCCCCTGCACCACCAGGACGAACGGCTCCTGCGGCGCGGGCGCCGGTTCCGGTTTCGGTTTCCACTCGGGGTTTTTCTCAAGCTTGAACCGCAGCCAGTGGTCGCACCACAGCTTGAAATCCATATCGGGGTTGAAGCTAACCTTCCGCAAAGTCATGGCCTTAGCGATGAATTTGCTCAGTTCTAGCGTTAGATCAGCCTTCTTCATCCCCAGGCTGTAGGCGTATTCGATCGCAGCGTCGGACGGCTCGTAGCTCAGGTCGATCGGGATCGGCTTTTCTTCCGAGACCAATTTCAATTCCGAGCGAGCGCCTCTCTCTCCCTTTTCTTTCGATTCGGTTCGGTTCTTTTCCCCTCCATTCCCTTCCGTTCCATTCCCTTGGTGAACGTAACGTTCGGTTTCGTCGGGTCCAATATTTTCCTCTGAATCGTCGTCTCGTTCATCGTTACGTTCATCGTTACGTTGTTCGTAACGTTCAGCGTCACGTATCGCCTTTGCTGCTTTTCTGGCTTCCGTTGCGGCTGCCGTCTGCGAAGTCTGCTTCCTCTTCTTGGATCCAGACTCGATTGCCTTTTCGGCGATCACCGGATGATAGAGGCGACCGTCGCTACACTCGACGAATCCGCGCAACGCCGCTTCGCTAACGCCACGCCAACCCTTGAGATCGCGCCCGAATCCGGCAAGGTTCGCCAACATACGCTCATCCTTCGGCACCGACGCCGCCGGAACCTGGTGCCAAGCCGCGCACCACAACAGGACTGCCGCGCGAAACTCCTCACCGCTGGCGAGCACAACAAGGTCACTGTCGCGCAGGCGCACGACTTCCAGCGGCATATAGGTGAAGCCGCGCAGGTCGAGGTTTGCCGGCGTCAGCGGGTCTGGGAGTTTAGCCATTCCGCAGGCGTCCTGTCGTTTTTCGAGAGATTGCAGGGCTTGCAGGCCGTCGTCAGGTTCGACGGCTCGTTCGACCCACCGCGGGACGCGGGCACCACATGATCGCAGTGCAGAGGTTCATCGACCGCGCCGCAGTACGTGCAGGCGCGGCCATCGCGATCGAAGATAAATTGCCGTATCCGCTCCCAACGGGAAACGCGCCGCCGACTGAAACCGAAAGCGTAGACAACCTCTCCAGCCGAACCATCCCATTCGACCCGCCCGGCGCCAATCAACTGCGGCAAATCGTGGCGCACAGCGTCAAACCCTGGCGTCGTGCTCGTGAACCGGTCCCGGGAATCACAAAGAGTGCCGAGCGTCAGGAGCGCAAGCCGAGCGTCAAAACTCAGCGCCACGAAGGCCTCGTCCGACCATATATTTGGATGGATGCTCCTGTTGCGCCCCATCACAGCATATCCAAGGCTGATAGGTACGTGTCCAAGATCGTTTCCTGCTCGGCGCGCTCGTTCGCGTCCTGCTTGCGCATGCGGATGATGGTGCGTAGCGCCTTGACGTCGTAGCCGTTTCCTTTGGCTTCGCCGTAGACGTCCTTGATGTCGTCGGAGATCGTCTTCTTCTCTTCCTCGAGACGTTCGATACGCTCCACGATCGCCTTCAGTTGGTCCTTGGCGAAGCTATGGGTGACCTCGTCGAGAACTGAGGTCGCTGAGTTGTGTCCGATAGATGCAGTCATGCGAACTCCCGAAGGCGTTTATTAACTAACGATTTCAGCATTGTGCTGGCTCTATGGAAGCGGCGATCGTCGTCTGCTTTAAGGATCGAGAACGAAACACGCGATGGTGGGAAATGACTGATAAGCTGGGACTGATACTCACTTGCCTGAGCCTCGTTGGCTTCGCAGGACTGGCCTTCTTCGACGGTCGTCCCTGGAGCCCTAGGAAGACGGCCTTTGCCGCACTCACTTGCATAGGCATAGCCGGCGCGGCCCTGATGTTTCCTTGACTGGCCGCTCACCCCTCAGCCCTCCCCTCAAGCATGCCGACGGCCTCAGCCACACGCATAGCCTCACTGAATGGCGCGACGACGGGCTCACCGAGCTGCCACGATATGACGCTATGGTCCGGGCTACTGTCGTCCGGGCCCACGTAGCTCCAGCCGACGGCGTACCATTCAGCTAGGACTGCATCCGAAACGATCTTGGTCTGGTCTTGCGTCTTCTCTGTCATGACGCCTCCGAATTCAGACGGGATGCGGCTTCGCCAGCGACAGCCGACCAGCCGGCCGCGTCGATGTGATTGTCGAGACGGAATGGGCCCGTGTACGCCCTTGCCTGCTTCAGGCTCACCATCATCTGAGCAACGTCATGCGCGTTGATAGGCCGCTTCGGTGCCTTCCCGGCGATAGCCAGGAGCCCGTTCCACATGAGGGCGATGCGCTCGAGCCCGAGCAACACATCGCCGTAGGCTTCCTTACGGTCGCCGCCGACGAGATCCGCCGCGGCCGTTGCTACTGCTTTGGCTTTCATGCTGCCGCCTCGTCGAACTTGGTTGCTTCGTTGCCCCATCCGTCGAATCCGGGGCGGGTCTCCCGAACGAACAGGTCCGCGCGGCGGAGCGATCGGGGTGTTCTGCCGATGGCGATGTCGTAGAATTCATCCGGCTTGCGGCTGTGCTCGCGGGCAATGCCGTCGAACAGCGAGGGAAATGCGCCGTGATCCGGGTTGCCGAGCGTACAGAGCAGAATCGGCTCGTGCATCGTTCGGGCGCCATAGCCGGTGCCGACGCGGACCTTGCCGTTGCACGTTGTCTTGCGCCAGACGATCTCGGTGATGGGCGTAAAGCCCCAGGCAGATGCCGCCGACTGCGCCGCTCCCGTAGCCATCGCCCAGCCGCACGTCCAGAGCAACAGCAAGCAGTCGCGCCGGGCCAATTGGCCGACAGGCAGCGCCATGATGGCATCGAGGCCCATCACGTCGTTGTGCGATCCGGCGCCCTTCTTCTGGCCTTCCTGCGAATAGGTCCGAAAATTCCACGGCGGATCCGCCACGATCACGTCGTAGCCGAACATGCGCATCCCACCGAAGGGCCAGGTCACAGTGCTCATGAGGTACCCCATGAGGATACGTTGACGTCTGGCCGGAGGCGCGGGCTACGATCTGCCGGAGGGGGTCCCAGATGGCAGTCGCCCGGCGTGACTTCGTGCACTTTCAACTTCGCATCGATGGCGAGTTGAGAATGTGCCGGATCACGAGGTCGGCTCTTTTGATAAGGGAGCGGCTCGAGATGCGAGACGACACTACTGAGGTAGTTCTCAGAATCTTCGAACGAAACAAAATTGAAATCGAGAAGTTGGCTATAACGATCGTGCGACAATGTCCCGCGAAGCGTCGAAAAATCACCATTACGACGGCCGAGTTCCCCGGGTGAGACGCGCTCCAAGAAACGTGCACAATTCACTGATCTGCCTGGAAGAGCCTTATGGCGAAGACGTCCCTGCCTAAACACGAGCTTGAGCGAGCAGTTCTTGCGGAAATCAGGCGCTCCTTTGGCGGCGCAGAAATTCTCGCGGTAGAGGTCGATTACTGCGCGGATTTGGATGCCGGTTCCAACTGGCGCATTGCGGCCACCTCCCGGCGGGCATCGAGTATCGACAACGCCACGGAAGATGACCGCTTTCATACGGCGTCGGCGATCCTGGCTGCTTACGAGAAGCTCGGGAGTCTTTTCAACCTGCGCACTCATTCCTGACTTCAAGACCGCGCCTCCCCTGCTATTCCCTTGATGGGGGAGCGGTTGCGGTCACGGGCGGTGAGACGAGGATCGACGCCAATCTTGATGCCGGACGCGATGCGCGACACTAGGTCCGCGCCACACAAAGGCTCGATGCAGACGCCATGCGCCTGGCACCAGTCCCGGAATATCTTGATGGCGGCCTTGTGCTCAGGGGTTCTCACGTAAATCTCCGGTCCGTAGCCATGTCTAATTCTGAAGCGGGGGTCCGCAAGGTGGCGTGTTTCACGCCCCTGCCTCCGCAGTCTGGAGGGAGGGGGAACCCACGGTCGGGAAAAGCGATGACGGCACCCGCTGGCCGCGGACGTTGCCCGATCGGATGTTGGAGAAGCCCATCGCCCTACCGTGAGCGCGGCGCCGCTCCTGCTCCTCTGCACTCAGGCGCGGCGGCACGCGTACAGGCGGGCAGCAGATCGCATGGTGGTGCGCGCAGTAGCTCTTGCCGGGCAGCGTTTCATTGCCGCAGGCAAGATAATCCGGACCGCCGTCGGCAATGAAACGGCACTGGTTGGATTCGGTACTGCGATAGAGATTGAGATCGCGGAACGGGATTTCGAGCGATCCGGCGAAGGGTTCGATCGGCGGGCGCGGCTCGGGCTTCTGCGCCGGCGGCGTCACGACAGCAAGCGCGTCGCGGATCCGTTGCTGGCGCGCAGCGTCCTTCACCCTCTTCACTTCGGCTCGGCGCTCACGCTCGACAGGATCTTCGCATCGCGGGCGCTTCGCCGGCAGACCCATCCGGTTGGCCTTGCCAATGACGGCTTTCCGGCCGCCGTCGGCAGTGTGTTCGAAGGCGCCCATCTCCTTGGCAATGGCTTCCGGCGCCATGTCGCTAGACCAGAGGTCAGCGAGTCGCTGCTTGCGGGCTTCGGTCCATCCTGAGTTTGATCCGTTTATCACTGTGCAGCCCCCAGTTCTTGTTTGATGATTTCGACTTCACCGCGAAGTTCGACGTCGCTCTGAATCTTGCGTTCGATCTTCCGCACCGCATGCAGAATCGTCGTGTGGTCTCGGCCGCTAAAGCGGCGGCCTATTTCAGGAAGGGATTTCAGCGTCAGCGTCTTGGCCAAGTACGCCGCGATCTGGCGAGGCAACACGATGTCGGCTGTTCGCCGCGAGCACAGCAGGTCGTCCATCGTGACGCCAAAGTGCTTTGCCACCGCTTGCTGAATTTCATCGATCCGCGGGCGCCGCGGCGCGTCGGGGGCAATTTCATCCTCGATTGAGAACCAGAGTGGCTTCAGCGACTGGTGGATTTGTTTTTGACGTTCAACCCACCCCTCCTCCGCCACAACCGGCGACAGATCCGGCGCGACCTCGATCGACTGAACCTCATTCTTCACAACCGCAGGCGCCGTAACGCTCTCGCGCGGCGTCACCCGAGCGAGGCGAATTGCCTTTTGCAGCATGAAGTCGGCGGTCTGCATCGGTGCGGCCTCTCTGCGTTAGGAGAAGTGGAGTTCAGCGCTCGCCGGAACGAATGCGGCGGCAGTCGTCTTGGAGCCGCAGGACGTTGTCCTTGACGTCTTCGGCCGCTGCTTCGATACGCGTGGCCTCGGCTGGCGTGACCTTGCAGTCGGCGATCGCGCTGCACATCTCGGAAATCAACTCTCCGGATTCCTTGCCGACCGATCCGACATGGCGAGCCATGCTTTCGACGGCTACACCGCGCTCGTCTTTGACAAGATCGAAGCCGCGGAGTTCGGCCCAGGCGCGCAGAATCCGATCATCGCCAGCGAGCGCATCGAGATCCATTGCAACATCGATCGGAAGAAACTCGCTCTCGTTAGGATTGCCCGCCTTGCTGATGCGGCTGGCGTCGATGCGAGTGCGCCGCGCAAGGTCGGCGAGCGTGCCGGCCTCCATCGTAGCGCGCCGGGTCGCTGCTTTCAGCGCGAGATAGTCAGAGTTGCGATATGGCCTGTCGTTCACGCTATGGCCCCCTGTTCGATTTTACTGCGCGCTTGTGTAGTTGATCGCATCGTGACGGCATGGTTCACGCCTTCACCAATGAGATGGATTTCGAAACGCTGGCCTTTGCAGCCAAGGTGCGCGACGCGGTCGCGTTCGTGGCGCCGCGCTCGGTCGGGCGCACGGCGCCGGGAATCCCGAATTGGAGCAGCCGCGCTGTTCCAGCGATTCCGAAATCTTTAATCAAATCGTCCGCACCATCTGACGGGGCAGAACCGACAGGTGCGTCATGCGAACCGATCGAGATGTGGTTGCAGAACGATTCCTCGCCCTCGCCGCGGCAGGGGTTGCCCTGCTCTGCAGTGGGTTTCTGCTTGCGGCATTCGGATAGCTTGCCGGAGGAGCGAAGCGGCAGATCGCCCGCGCCGGGCTGCAACAGCCATGCGCGTTCAAGCGCCGAGACTTCATCGTCGAAAGAAAGAGCGGAGCCGACCGAAGCCGACTCCGCTAAGTCTGGGGAGGAAACGCCCACAAGGGCTGGCGCGCCGCGACCGTCTTTCGCGGCGTCTGAATTGGATGCCGTCTCTCCGGCTGTCCCGTCCATAAACTCAGACGTTGCAGACACGTTCCACGACGTGTCGCGCCTACTTGAACCCGTCGCAGGACGGCCCGATTTCGTGTCCGATGATCTTGTGTCTGCCTCTGGTTCTTTCGCATGGGATGAAACAGCGACAGCCGGGGCCAGGGGCTGGGGGGCAACTTCGGCCCCGGCCGTCGCTACCGCAGAGCGACCTGCGGATTCGGAAATTTCTTCGCCGCGTATCAATCGCGAGACAATCGCCTCGCAGTCATCACAGAGATTGACGCCCTGCCCGTCATTGACGATCGCAGGAGATCCGCAGCCGATACAGGGCGGGATCGGTGCGGACAGTAGCCAGTGGAGTGGATCGAGGGGGCTGGTCATGCGGCGCCCGCCCGCTCGGTCTGAGGGGCTGGCTTGGCGGCTAACCGCACCAATATTTCAAGGGACACACCCGGAATGTTATTGATGATGGAAGCGGCGACGACGCGCTGCCAATGTGCCGGCGGGATCGAGTCCCTCGCCTTCATCGTTCGCGCATGACTGTCCGGCACACCGATCGCGTCGCCAAAAGCCGACGGACCACCAAAAGCGTCGATGACAGCGGAGAAAGTGTCCATCCCAAATCGCTACACCCGGTAGCGATTAAAGTCAACACAGCACGTAGCGATTTGAGCGCTACAAACGGTAGCATGGACAAGGATGCGAAACGCCGGGCCGAACAGGGCTCTCGCCTGACAGAAATTCGAAAAGCCGCCGGCTTCCGGTCAGCCCGAGCTGCGGCTCTCGAATTCGGGTGGCCAGAAAGCACCTATCGAGCCCATGAAGGCGGCACCAGAACGATCGGCCTAGACGATGCGGAGCGGTATTCCGGCGGATTCCGCAAACGCGGGGCAAAGGTCACGAGCCAGACGATCCTCTACGCCGCCGCTGACCCCACCGCAGGTACCGGCGGGTTTCTCGCAGCAGCCCAGGCGGAGGCTTCGTCAGCGCCGCCCGTCATCCGCCCGGCCGGACCCGAGCCGACGGAGGTCGAGCCGGCCGACAATGCCCCTACCCTCTCCCAGCTTGGCGACTTCGACGTCGAGGTCCGCGGGATATCCGTCGGCGGGTCTGACGATGAATTCTATTTCAACGGCGAGGTGATCGACCATATTCGCCGGCCACCAGGCATCAAGCGGGCCAAGAATGTGTTCGCTCTCAATGTCTCCGGCGACAGCATGATGCCACGCTATGAGCCTGGGGAGCCCATCTACGTGCAGCGGGCGAACCCGGCCGTGGGCGACTATGTCGTGGTGGAGCTCTATCCGGAGGACGAGGGCCACGCTGGCAAAAGCTTTCTGAAGCAGCTTGTGCGGCGCACCGGGCGCCGGGTCACCTGCAGCCAGTTCAATCCGCCCAAGGAAGTCGAGTTCGACGCAGGTGAGGTCAAAGAGATCTTCCGGGTGCTGAAGCCACGCGAGCTCTTGGGCTAAAGGCCGCTTGCTCTCACCCAGAAGTTGCGGTTGGATGGCTGCTCACTAGGACAGGAGACACTGGTGGCAATCTTCCTAATTTGGTTGGTGCTCGCCATCCTCGTAGGAATCGCTGCAAATGCGCGTGGAAGAAATGGCGTCGGCTGGTTTTTTCTTTCAGCCGTACTGTCCCCGTTAGTGGGCGTAGTCTTTCTGATCGCCATGCCCAACCATGCGGATCACTTCGAAGCCCGGATGAGGCCGGAGGATGATGTCCTCTACCGTGTCGGCAAAGCGCGAAGGGCAGGACCTCCGGGCGATAGCAACGTGACCTTGGTCGGCGTCGTGATTGCTCTGTTGTTAGTGGGTTTGTATTTTGCCGGGTACATCAAGCTCGTGCCGACGCCATGAACCGCCCTGCCCGGCCGGACGTTGCTGGCGCACTAAGTTGCAGTTGGATGGCTGTATGCTAGATGCCCCGACCTATGAGTTTAAGCTTGGAGACCGCCTTCAGCTGAGCAAGGTCGGAAGGCAACGAAATCCGCGAATCCGCGCGCAATTCTGCACTGTCGTCAAAGTCGGCGGCGAGCGAATGATCTCAAATAACGTGGTCGTTCGCTTCGATGGCAACGTTTGTGCGACCAGATTGCACCGGAGCTACTTGGAGCCTCTGTCGGTGAGGTAACGATGAACCGCCCTACCCAGCCCAGGTCCCCGCCTGCTTCAACCGCATTGGGCGAATTTGAAATTGACGGAATTTCAGACTGACGGCAGAATGATCCGATGGGACAGGCCGAACGACCGACATGCCCTGACTGCGGGGCTTTCTTGATCCTGGCGCTACCTCTTGGCGGCAAGGGAAAGCGCACGCTTCAATGCTTCGAATGCGACGGCCCCGACCCGATCGAGGCCGAGCAGGCCATCGGATGGTTGAAGGGCGAACTGCGGCCACCGAAGTAAGGCTCTTCGGTTCACCTTGCAGCCTTGATTATCCCCGCAATGAACAGCGTTTCTTCGTTTTTCGAGGATTCTAACTTAAAGTCAGGAACCGAACATAGTTACGTTTGTTAGCCGACATCACCGCATCGATCTTGGCCTCTACCGGTGATGAGAGCAGCGCTCCCGCCCTTTTCTGAAAGCGGGAACATGTGCAGCGCATGCGACGAACTCAAACTGAAAATTAATCGGTACCGCGAGATCAACAGACAGGCTCTCGATCCATTGACGATCGAGCGCATAGCATCTCTGGTCTATGATCTTGAGCGACAGCTTGCCGCTAAGCATTAGCGTGGATCATTTCGGCGGCTTGTCTCCCTGCTCGATGGGGTAACTTTTA
>NZ_JAQGJT010000186.1 GCF_028290495.1 Tardiphaga sp. | reverse complement strand
TTTACGTCGGTGTGATCGTCATTGCGGGCGAAGCGAAGCAATCCAGAGGCCGCGAAGAAAGACTGGATTGCTTCGTCGCAAGCGCTCCTCGCAATGACGGCAAGAATACGGGAGAAGACCACCAATGCCCAAATACGACGAACTGATGGCGCTACAAAACCTCGGCCAGAAATACGCTTACACCGATCGCGAGGTGATGCGGTACGCCGTCGGCATCGGCATGGGCGCGGATCCAATGGACGAGAAGGAACTGGCTTATGTCAACGAAGCCGCCTTCAGCCCGCGGCCTTTGAAAGTAGTGCCGACATTTGCCTCGGTCGCGGCGTGGGGCGCCAACCCCGGCGAGATGAACCTCAACCGCCTGATGGTGGTCGACGGCGAGCGCGACATTACCTTCCACAAGCAGCTCCCCGTTGCGGCCAACATCACCGCGGATTCCACCGTGCTCGGCTGCTGGGACAAGGGCAAGGACAAGGGCGCGGTGATCCGGCACAAGACCGTGCTCAAGGACGACAAGGGCGAGGAACTCGCGACGCTGGTCGCGTCGCGCTTTGCGCGCGGCGATGGCGGCTTCGGCGGGCCATCGGAAGGCCAGCCCGAGCCGCACAAGGTGCCGACGCGCGCGCCCGACCGCTCGGTCGATATCTCGACCCGCCCCGATCAGGCGCTGGTCTATCGCCTGTGCGGCGACCGCAACCCGCTGCATTCCGATCCCGATTTCGCCAAGCGCGCCGGCTTTCCGCGCCCGATCCTGCACGGCATGTGCACCTATGGCCTGACCTGCCGCGGCGTGCTGCAGACCTATGCCGATTACGATCCCGCAGCCTTCAAGCAGCATGCCGTCCGCTTCTCATCGCCGGTCTATCCGGGCGAAACTGTAACGATGGACCTGTGGAAGGACGGCAACGTGGTGTCGTTCGAGGCGAAGGTGAAGGAGCGGGGCGTCACCGTGATCAAGAGCGGCCGGACGGTGCTGGCCTAGCCCCATACTGTCGTTCCGGGGCGCGAGCGCACCAGCGCGAGCGAACCCGGAACCTTGAGATGTTCAGCGCAAACATCTCGGGATTCCGGGGGCGCATTCGGCTGGCGCCGCCCGCGCCCCGGAACGACGGTGGGGGACGGACAACCGCTCACTTTCCCTCTACAATGCCGCATCATCCATCGAGGCCCATCATGAAACTGACACCCAAAGCCGCCGGTACGTTCGCCATTGCGCCGACCCCGTTCCACGACGACGGCCGGATCGACGATGCGTCGATCGACCGCCTGACCGATTTCTACGCCGAGGTCGGATGCGACGGCGTTACCGTGCTCGGTATTCTTGGCGAAGCACCGAAGCTGGAGGCGGCTGAGGCGGAGGCCGTGGCGCTGCGTTTCGTCAAGCGTGCCAAGAACATGCAGGTCATCGTCGGCGTGTCGTCGCCGGGCTTTGCCGCGATGCGCACGCTGGCGCGCAAGTCGATGGACGCGGGAGCCGCCGGCGTGATGATCGCGCCGCCGCCGATGCTGCGCACCGACGACCAGATCACGACCTACTTCAAGCAGGCCGAGGAAGCCATCGGCACCGACATTCCCTGGGTGCTGCAGGATTATCCGCTGACGCTGACGGTAGTGATGACGCCCGCGGTAATCCGCAAGATCATCATGGATTCGAAGTCCTGCGTGATGCTCAAGCACGAGGACTGGCCGGGCCTGGAAAAGATCACCGCTTTGCGCGGCTTCCAGAAGGACGGCTCGTTGCGCGAACTCTCGATCCTCACCGGCAATGGGGGCACCTTCCTCGACTTCGAGATGGAGCGCGGCGCCGACGGCGCGATGACCGGCTACGCCTTCCCGGAACTGCTGATCGACGTCGTCAACCTGCAGAAGCAGGGCGAGCGCGACCGGGCGCACGACCTGTTCGACGCGCATCTGCCGCTGATCCGCTATGAGCAGCAGCCCGGCGTCGGCCTTGCTGCACGGAAATACGTGCTGCAGAAGCGCGGTATCATCGCTTCGATGGCGCAACGCAAGCCGGGTTCGGCGCTGTCGCCGACGGCGCGCGCCGAGATCGATTACCTGCTGTCGCGTGTCGCCCGTTTCGACAAGCGCGCCAATTTGCAGTTGCAATCCAGTGCGGCGGGCTGAGCGATGACCAGTGAGCCCGGCGTCGCGCGGCCTGCCTCCACCATCCTGCTGCTTCGAAAGGGCGCTGCGGACGCCATCGAAGTCTTCATGATGGTGCGGCACTATCAGATCGAGTTCGCGTCGGGCGCGCTGGTGTTTCCCGGCGGCAGCGTCGATGCCGGGGATCAGGACATCGTCGCGCGGCCGGAACTCTATGCCGGCGTCGATGGCGACGATGCGATGACGCTGAAGTTTCGCATCGCCGCGATCCGCGAGACGTTCGAGGAAAGCCGCATCCTGCTCGCGCGTCCGCGCGGCTCAAACGAACTGATCGAGGCCGCGCGCGCCGGCGAGATCGCTGACGCCCATCGTGACGCACTCAACGACGGCCGGGTGAAATTCGCGGATATCATAGCCGACCATGACCTCGTCCTCGCGCTCGATCTATTGGTGCCCTATGCGCACTGGATCACGCCGGAGGGCATGAAGAAGCGGTTTGATACCTGGTTCTTCCTCGCCGCCGCGCCCCCCGAACAGGTCGGCATGCATGACGGCAAGGAATCCACCGACTCGATCTGGCTGTCGCCGCGCGAAGCACTGGAAGGCGGCGAGAGCGGCCGCTTCACGCTGCCGTTCCCGACCACCCGGACTCTTATCAAGCTCGGCAAGCAGCCGCATGTGACCGCCGCGCTCGATGATGCCCGGCGCAGCACCATCGTCACCGTGACGCCCGTCGTCACCCGGGATGGCGACAAGCGCACGCTGCGGATTCCGCTTGAGGCCGGCTATGACGGCGAGGTGTTCGAGATCACGGGTGCGCCGTAAATAGCAGAAGACACCGTCGTCATCCTTCGAGGCGCGCAAGTGCGCGCACCTCAGGATGACGACGGTGAGCGTGAAATTTTTGAAGCGTTATCCCGCCTTCGCCTGCAACGTGTTCGCGGTCTCCCAGAACGGCCGGCGCAATTCGCGCTTCAGCACCTTGCCGGCACCGGACAGCGGGAACGGCTCAGAGCGGATATCGACGCTGCGCGGGCACTTGTAGCCGGCGATGCGATCCCGGCAGAACGCGATGATCTCGGTTGCGTTCACCGCGTGGCCCGGCTTTGTAATCACGAAGGCATGCACGGTCTCGCCCCATTGCGGGTCGGGGATGCCGATCACGGCGCATTGCGCCACCGCGGGATGCTGCGCCACCGCGTTCTCGACCTCGATGGAGTACACGTTCTCGCCGCCGGAGATGATCATGTCCTTCATCCGGTCGACCAGATAGATGTAGCCCTCATCGTCCATGTAGCCGCCGTCGCCGGTGTGCATCCAGCCATCGATCACGGCCCGGGCGGTTTCCTCCGGCCGTTCCCAATAGCCCATCATCACATTGGCGCCGCGTACCGCGACTTCGCCGACCACGCCAACGCCTACCGGCTTGTGGTCGGCATCGACGATCCGTGCCTCGCAGCCGATCGCGGCGCGGCCGCAGGCGCGCTGCCGGCCCTTCGCGGTGGCTGCCTCGCCAAAATGCTGCTCCCACGGCAGATGCGTCGCCAGCGGTGACAATTCCGTCATGCCGTAGAGCTGGTGGAATTCCGCGCCGGGCATGCCGGCCATCGCGCGCTTCAGGAGCGCCTCGTTGATCGGCGAGGCGCCGTACATCATCTGCTTCAGCGAAGACAGGTCGGCGTCATGGAAGGCGGGATGATCGACCAGCATCTGGATCATGGTCGGCACGATCAGCGTCGCTGTGACCTTTTCGCGGGCGATGGTGGCCATCACCAGTTCCGGATTGAATACGCGGACGATGACGTTGGTGCCGCCGCCGACCAGCGAGGTAAACATCGCGCCGCCATTGGCGACGTGGAACATAGGTGCGGCGTTGAGATAGACCGTGCCCTGCGGCACCAGCCCCTCGGCCAGCATGTGCAGCGAGTTGGCAAAGATATTCCCGTGGCTGAGCATCACGCCCTTGGAACGGCCGGTGGTGCCGCCGGTGTAGAAAATGCCGGCGAGATCGCCGCGCGTTCGCATCGCGTCCGCGACCGGCTCGCTGTCTTGCACCAGTTGCTCGTAGTCGTGCGCCTCGGCGGGACCGGCGGTGTCGTCGGCATAGATAAGCGCCAGCGGCATAGCTTTGGCGAGATCGACGCCGATCGCGGCGAAGGCGCTATCGACCACCAGCGCGCTGGCACGGCAGTCCAGCAGCGAGTCGGCGATCTCCTGAGCGCTCCAGCGCACATTGGTCGGCACGATCACCGCGCCGGCCCAGGCGATACCGAGATAGAGTTCGAGATAGCGGTCCGAATTCAGCATCAGCACCGCGACGCGGTCGCCAGGCTGGATACCGAGCCGCTGCAGCGCGCCCGCCAGCCGGGCGACACGGTCGCCGACCTCGCGCCAGTTGCGCCGCCGGTCACCGTCGATGGTGGCTGTTCCCTGTGGGTCGATCTGCAGCGCCCGGCGCAGGCCCTGGGTGATATTCATGCTTCGCTCCCTGTCTTGGCCGTGCGGATGCTGGACGCATCTCTGGTAGGCGGCTGCGATCATACCGACGGGCAGGAGCCCCGCAAGCCGGGAATGGCGCCAAACAGAGCCGTCCAGCCAGTTCCCCCGGGACGCGAAGTCATTGTATACTACCGCCGTCTGGAGCCGGTCCGTATCCGATGGCCAATCAAGTTACGCCGTTCATGCAGCGGGTCCGATCGTCCTCGCTGTCGATCGGACAATTGACCTTTGGCGGATTCCTGCTGGTGCTGGCGGTGATCCTGGTCACGGGCATCGCCAGCGTGGTCGCCATCCGCGACATCGGCATGACCTTCTCCGAATTGCAGCGGCTGCAGCGGGTCGGTGATCTCGCCGAGGATATCGACCGCCGTATGAACGGCCTGCGGCTGGCAGCGCGGGATTTCGTCACCGACCCGGACGCGGCGCCGGAGAAGGTCTCGCAGGCCGCGGTGGCGCTCGGCGAACTCCTCAAGAACACCCGGATCAATCTGGCGCCTGAGCAGCGTGAGATGATCGACGGCGTCGCCGCGCGGCTGACCAGCTACCGCGAGGGCATCGAGCGCGTCTCGGCGCTGATTGTGCAGCGCGCCACCCTGGTCGCCGCGTTGCCGCCGCTGCGTGAACGATTCGAATGGGCGATCGGCGAGACGCCGGACCGCGCCCCCGCGCGCAACCTGTTCAAGGCGCAGAACCAGGTCAACGCCGCACTGCTGGCGCGCGATCCGGTGCGCGCCGAACAGGCCGCACAGCAGATGCGCGCTCTGCCGATCGACGACGCCCAATTGCACGCGGCCGCCGACGCTTATGCCAAAGGCATCATCGCCATCGCCGCCACCGAAAGCCAGATTGCCGATCTCGACCGTGACGTGCTGGGAACCGAGGGGCGGCTGATCGGTCGGGTGACGGAGTTGGTGCGGGAGCTGAGCGCCCGGCGCGGACAGGTACTGTCGGGCAATTTTGCCCACTCGCTCACCGAAGCGAAATGGCAGAGTATTGCGCTGGGAAGCATCGGCGTGCTGATCGGGCTTTTGGCCGCGGTGTTCGTGGTGCGCGGGATCGTGCGGCCGCTGAACGCGATCGCCAGGTCGATCCGGGCGCTGGCCGGCGGCGCACCGCACACCGCCATTCCCGCCACCGACCTCGACAACGAGATCGGCGACATCGCCCGCGCCGCGGAAGTATTCCGCCACACGCTGGTCGAGGCCGACCGCGCGCGCGAGGCGGCGGTGCACGCGCTGTCCGAGCAGCGTCTCGCCGAAGAGAGCTACCGCAAGCTGTTCGAAGGTTCGGTGGACGGCATCTATGTGACGACGCCCGCGGGCGCGCTGCTCAACGCCAATCCGGCGCTGGCGCGGATGATGGGCTACGATACGCCGGAAGAGTTGATCCGCGCTACGCTCGACATCTCGCGTACGATCTATGTCGATCCGGCCGCGCGCGCCGAATATCAGATGCGGATGCAACGCGACGGCATGGTGCGCGAATTCGAGTATCAAGTCCGGCAGCGCCACTACACCGTCCTGTGGCTGTCCGACAGCGCCACCGCCGTGCGCGACGAGAATGGCGAGGTGGTGCGTTACGAGGGTACGGTGCGGGACATCACCAACCAGAAGCGCGCGGAAGCCGCGATCAAGGAAGGCCGCCGGCTGTTGCAGCAGGTGATCGACACTGTGCCGGCGGTGATTAACGTCAAGAATACCGATCTGCGTTACGTGCTGATGAATCGCTATATGGCCGGGATCTTCGGCATCGAACCCGGTCATGCGATCGGGCGGACTACCGCGGAACTGATGTCCCGCTATAACGCCGGCAAGACCAACGACCCCGACAAGCGCGTGCTGGAGACCCGCAAGGGTCTTGGCTTCTACGAGGAGGAATATCAGGACGCCGCCGGCGTGATACGGCAGTGGCTGGTCAACAAACAGCCGCTGCTCAGCGCCGACGGCAAGCTTGAGAACATCGTCACCGTGGCGCTTGATATCGGCGAGCGCAAGCGCAGCGAGGCCGAGATGCGTAAGGCCAAGGACGCAGCGGAAGGCACCTTGCGCAATCTTCGCGAGACACAGAATTCGCTGATCGAGGCCGAGAAGCTGGCCGCGTTGGGTCGTCTGGTCGCAGGCGTCGCGCACGAGGTCAACAATCCCGTGGGCATCAGCCTGACGGTGGCCTCGTCGCTGGAGCGCAAGATTGCGATGTTTGGCGAGGAAGTCGCGCGCGGTGACTTGCGCCGCTCCAGCCTTACCGAATTCATCGAGTCGAACCGCGATGCCGCGGCGCAACTGGTCGCCAATCTCAACCGCGCTGCCGAGCTGATTCAGTCGTTCAAGCAGGTTGCCGCCGATCGCAACTATTCCGAACAGCGGATGTTCGATCTCGCTGACCTCACCGAGCAGGTGGTAATGAGTCTGAAGCCCGGTCTGCGCAAGCAGAACCTGGCGTTATCCGTCGATTGCCAGCCGAACCTGATGATGAATTCCTATCCCGGCCCCTATGGCCAGGTGCTGACCAACCTGTTTCTCAACACCGTGGCGCATGCATTTCCAAATGGCGGCGGCGGCGCGGTGGAGATCAAGGTGCGCGACTCCGGCGTCGATCATGTCGAGGTACTGTTCACCGATGACGGTATAGGCATGAGTGCGGATGTTCGTCGCCGTGCCTTCGATCCGTTCTTCACCACCCGCCGCGACCAAGGTGGCACCGGGCTCGGCCTACACATCGTGTACAGCATCGTCACCAACCGCCTCGGCGGCAGATTGCATCTGCACTCCGAGCCCGGCCAGGGCACGCGCGTGCAGATCATCCTGCCGCGGACGGCCCCGCTGGAGATGGCGGCGGAGTAGGCGCGTCATTGTGTGCCGGCGCGCGCGCCGGGACGACAAGACTGCTGCTACTCGGTATCCGCGAGCTTCCTCAGCGTTGCGCGAAAAATCTGGCTAGCCTTGCCGACCAAAGCTGTGCCGTTCATCGTCGCCGCGGTTTCCGTGAACGCGCCGGTGACGCCGATGCCGACTGGCTGGTTCTGGCCGCCGAACAGCGGACTTTGCAGCGGGCTGGGCGTATGTTGCCTTACCGTGACTTCGCCTTTGAAGGTGTTGTTGTCAGCATTGCTGACGTAGCTGCCGACATAAAACAGATAGGCGTCGCCGCCAAGGATCTGGCCGTCGCGGAATACCACTACACCGCTGCCCTTGCCCGAGCGACCATCCAACAGGTCGACGTGGATCGAATAAAGTGCGTTTTTCATAATGTCCCGATGGTGCGGCCTGTCCCTTGACCACGCCGCATTATGCAAAGAGTTGATACCAACGTCAACGCGACATCCTCAGCCGGCACACGCGAGAAGTGGCCGGCACTGTCGCATCCCGCGGGATATTGCGTTGGGATGACACACCGTGATGGCTAACGGTACGTGCGCGCGGTTCCGAAAATTGTTGCGATGGCGCAGCGGAGGTATCAGCCGGCCAGTCGCTGCAGCGCGAAAGAGTTGCTACGAAGCACTCCCCGAATCGCGTATCCTGATATCGGGCGAACCTGCCGCCTGTGACAGTGAGCAGAGCGTTTTCGACGATCGTGTGCACCATTGCGTGAGCGATGCGAAACGGTGCGGGCTGTGGCCCGTGACATGCATTATCATACTGCGCTGGCCGGGCAGCTGGAGCAAGCCAATGAGCGACTGGATCACTTCCGGCGCAGATGCGCCGTGGATGCGTGGCACGCAGCAAAAGCACAGGGATCGCCGCCGGTTGTGGCGGATCACGGCGACTTCGGCGATCGCTGCGGGGTTGCTATCGCTGATGCTGCATTCGGTTGCCGCGCGCGACCGCGGGCAATTTGCCGGCGCCAGTCCCGAACTGAAATCCTGGTTCGACAGCCTGCGCAGCGCCAAGGGGCCGTGCTGCTCGGATGCTGACGGCAGCGCTGTCAGCGATGTCGACTGGGAGTCCCGCGGCGGACACTACCGGGTGCGGCTCGATGGTGTCTGGCTCGATGTGCCGGATGAGGCGGTGCTCACTGGGCCGAACCGTGTCGGCCGTACCATGGTATGGCCGCAGGTGGGCACCGGCGGCACCTCGATCCGCTGCTTCCTGCCGGGCAGCATGACCTGACGTTACGCTGCGCGGCGGGTCGAGGACAGCAGGCCGATCAGTGAGATCGCTGCCAGCACCATCACGGCCGCGCCGTAGAAATACAGCGTCATCGGCAGACCGAGCACCGGCACCGCCAGGCCGGCGGCAATGGTCGGCAGGCTGAACGCGAAGTAGCAGATCACGAAGATCATCGAGAGCAGGCCGGCGCGTTCGTGCGGCAGTGCCAGCGGCACCACGGTTCGGATGCCGCCAAAGAAGCCGGCGCCGAAGCCGAAGCCGGCGATCACCGTGCCACCAATCAACAGGCTGACCGATTGGGCGTAAACGCCGCTCAGCGTGATCGCGACGCCGAGGATCAGCGCCGACATACTGCGGATCAGGATTGTGATGCCCGGCCACGACCGCGCCGTCAGCATCGCTACGCCGCCGCTGTAGGTCAGCACGGCGATGGCGACGCCGCCGAGCAGCAGCGAGGATGATCCGCTGACTGTCCGCAACAGCGACGGCATCAGCGTCATGTAAAATCCGCACAGCGCCCACAGAGCGATGCAGCCGGGCGACACCAGCATCAGTGCCGAGCGCGCCTGCACGGGCACGATGATGGACGGTCGCATCGACGCCAGGGCGCCCGGCCGTTTCACGGCCGTCTCCGGCATCCACCACACCAGCGCCGCCTGCAACAGCATCAGGCCGAGCAGGATAAGATAGGTGAGCTGTGTCGGCATCGGCGCGTAGGTAACGAGCACGCCGGAAAGGATTGCGCCGCTGCCCGTGCTTGCGGCCGGCGTGACGCTGTTCATCAGCGAACCGTGGGTACGAAGGTTGTCGAGGATCGCAGCGCCGATGGCGCCAAAGGCGATGCCGGTGCCGAAGCCCTGGATGACGCGCGCCGCAAGTAGGGCCGCGACGGAATCCGCTGCGGCAAACACGGCCATCGACAACGCGCAGATGATCAATGAGGCGAACATCATTGGCCGCCGTCCGATATAATCCGACAGCCCGCCGACGGTGAGCAGTGCCCCGAGCAGGCTGATGGCATAGACCGCGAACACCGTGGTCACCATCACCGGCGACATCCCCCAGTGTTCGGCATAGATGCGGTACATCGGCGTCGGCACGCCGGCGGCGGCCGAGATCGCGCTGAGCGAAGAGACCTGAAGAACGATCGCGGCGCGTGACGTCATCGACCCGGTCGGCCGGACGTTATGGGGAGCGTGCATTTACAAAGCGAATCCGAAGGCAGGGGTGGATATAATCCGCGTCAAGTCGCTGCCACCCGCGAAATTTTTACCGCGCGCCGATCGCGAACGTCGCAACAGCCGGGAACAGGATCATGCACAGCCCTGCCACACTCCACAACCGCGGCTGGCTCGCGCACGCCCGTACGCGATTGCATGGCTCCGGCGGCGGATGCCCCTTAACAGCGCGCGAATCCCTCCTATATTCATG
Organism: Tardiphaga sp.; assembly: GCF_028290495.1. Lineage (GTDB taxonomy): Bacteria > Pseudomonadota > Alphaproteobacteria > Rhizobiales > Xanthobacteraceae > Tardiphaga. Next base: position 19,534 of record NZ_JAQGJT010000186.1, on the reverse strand, counting down.
GCGTCATCAACAAAGAAAGGAGGTGGTTCAGTGTCTATTTCCAAGCGCTGTCACCTCGCTGAGGCCGCCCGCTAGGATCACGGTTTGATCCCGGCAAGGGCGCCTCGGCGCCTGGTTCAGCGAGACAGGGAAGGGCGCGCCGAGCGATCGGGGCGCCCTTTCTTCGTGGCGCGCAGGCTTGATCCGCGGCCAATTCGTGGCAGATTATTTGAGGTCGCCTGCCAGGGAGTTCAGTAAATGGTCAAGACTCCGCGCGAGCTGGCGCAACGCATGGCTGCGCGCCGCGATGCGCGCAAGGAGGACGGTTTCGTTCGCGAGCACTTCACACTGCCGCGCGAAAATGCCCGCGCTGCGGCGCGGGCCTTCCTCGAGCGATTTCCGAAGCAGGCCTATATGAGCGAAGTCGAGCACTGGCGTGAATTGCCGGACGGTGCGATCGAATTCACGATGCGGCGGTTGCCGACAGCCGACCGGGAAACGACCGCGCAGGCGCCGTCCGCGGCTCCGTTGGCGCCCCGGACGGCTGCTAGCTAGCCGCGCCGGGTGATCTGCAGCTCCACCGGCGCTATCGTCTGCAGCATGGCGGGGTCGCGCTCGCCTTCCTTGGCGGTGCGCAGGATGCTTTCGGCGATCGACTGGACCTCGTGCTCTGCACGGGATGCGGCAGCGTCGTCACGGCGCCGTCGCGCGCCATGGCCATCACCGAAATCGTATCGGGTGGAAATGTCGCGTTGGAAAAGCCCTTCATGGGGGCCTCCGGAATGATTTGGCAGATATGCAGCCCACAATTGCCGGGACCAGGCGTCCGGGCCGGGAATGTTCCGGCGAAAAACCGGCCGGTAGTCGCCTCCGGGGCTGGCTTTTGCCACTTTCACCGCTATGGTGCCGCCGTCGCACTCGTAGCTCAGCTGGATAGAGCATCGGATTTCGATTCCGAGGGCCGGAGGTTCGAATCCTTCCGAGTGCACCAAATTTCCACCATTCAGAACAAGACTGCGAACTTCCGACTGCCGCGGCGCGGACCGTGGCAGTTCTGATATCGATCAGTGAACGTCGCATTAAATCCAAACCATTTCAGCTATTGGTACGCAGCCAATCTCTGATGTCACTTTGGAGGTCCGTTCATTGATCCGAAGCGGACATCACGGCATCGCGCTATCACTTCCGAAAATGCCCCGGAACGGACGTATGGCAGACGCGCAACAACAGTAAGGCGCTTACACTGCAGACTGCAACCACGTCGCGAAGGCTTGGATGGTCTTCTCTCGTGGATGATCGAACGTGCGGACGAGGTAGAAGCGATATCCCGGCAGAGATAAGTCAAAGGGCCTTATCAGCTTGCCGGCCACGAGTTCGCGTTCCACGAGCACATCGCTAAAAATGCCGATTCCCTGCCCGGCAATCACCGCCTCGATCGCATGCAGTTCCTCCCTGAAGCTCAGGTGATCCATCTCCTTGAATTCCGGCACATCGCGCCACGTCCCCTTCGCAGCGGTGAGCCATCTCTGCCAGGTGGGTGCCTCGAGATCGGATGGCGACCAATAGCTATGAACGAGGACGTGTCCACGAAGGTCGGCAGCACGCTTCAGACCGGTGGTAAGTAATTCAGAGCTGCAGACGGGCCAGAAAGAATCGCGAAGAAATTCCTTGGCGATGCCGTCTGTTGGCAATGTACGGGCATAGCGGATGGCGACGTCGGCATCGCCGGCATGGAGGTCCAAAACGCCGTCGGTGCCGATCACCTCGAGAGGCGCATTGGGGCGCACCTTCCTCCAGCGGGGCAGGCGTGGGACAAGCCAGCGGCTCGCAAAGGCGTTTGTCGTCGTCACGCGAAGAGGCTGCGCGTCGCCATCGCGCTTCACGGCGGCGAAAGCTGCGACAAACGTTTCGAGGCCGTCGCGGATGATTGGAAAGAGGCGGGCGCCGGCTTCGGTCAACGTGAGAGGCCGTGGCCTCCGACGAAATAGAGCCCGCCCGCAATAATGCTCCAACTGTCGTATCTGATGGCTGATCGCTGTCGGCGTCACGCCGAGTTCGGCCGCGGCCTTCTTGAAACTCAAATGCCGCGCCGCAGCATCAAAGGCGCGCAACTCGATCAGGGGCGGCAGCTTGTTCATTTCCGTAGTGTAGATGAAAATGCTTCACCCTAGGCTGAATTATTCGACTTTGCTCCTGGTGCGGCCCAAGCGGAAGAAGACATGGCGGCCCAAACGAGGAGTGCCCCCATGAGTTCAGTTAGATCCGTTGATGAGGTCGTTGGTGAACTTTCCGGCACGTTTTCCGGGCAGCTCCTGAGACCAGCGGACGCAGGCTACGATGAAGCGAGAAGGGTCCACAACGGTCTGGTGGACAAGCGCCCGGCGTTGATCGCCAGATGTCGCGGCGTCGCCGACGTGGTCGATGCCGTCAACCTCACGCGGAAGCTGGGTCTCGAAGTCGCAGTTCGTGGTGGCGGTCATAACGTGGCAGGGCGCGCTACCATTGATGGCGGATTGGTGATCGACCTATCGCCGATGAAAGGGATTCACGTCGATCCCAAAAGTCGCACGGTACGGGCGCAGGGCGGCGTCACCTGGGGCGAGCTCAACCGGGAAACCCAACTGCACGGCCTCGCGGTTACGGGTGGGGTTGTTTCCAGCACCGGGATCGCCGGGCTCACCCTGGGCGGTGGCTTGGGCTGGTTAATGGGCAAGTATGGCCTTGCCCTCGACAATCTTCGATCCGTTGAACTCGTCACTGCCGAAGGCAAGGTCGTGCGGACAAGCAAGGATGAAGCACCCGATCTGTTCTGGGCTGTTCGCGGTGGGGGTGGAAACTTCGGTGTGGCGACTTCGTTCGAATATCAGCTCCATGCGGTAGGCCCTACCGTCACCGCCGGTCTGATCGCTCACCCGTTTGACCGAGCCCGTGACCTGCTGAGGTTCTTTCGCGACAGCACGGCATCCCTGCCTGATGAACATACGATCTTCGGAACCCTCACGCATGCTCCCGACGGTTCGGGCATGAAGCTGGCGGCCTTGGCGACGTGCCACTGCGGCTCGCTTGAGGCCGGCGAAAAAGCCATGCGACCGCTCAAAGACTTCGGGTCTTCCGTCCTCGATGCGCTCGGTCCAATGTCCTATTGTCAACTCAATGGGATGCTCGACGGCGCCTATCCGCGAGGGGCCTTCAACTACTGGAAATCGAGCTTCCTTGCCGGATTGAGCGACGATGCCATCGACACGATGATAGCATGCTTCGCGCGATGCCCCACCCCGATGGGCCAGTTGCTCCTCGAGCATGTTCACGGCGCCGCGGCCCGGATCGGTGTCGGCGACACGGCCTTCCCGCACCGTGCGGAAGGCTACAACTTCCTCGTCCTCTCCCAATGGACGGATGCGGCCGATACCGACTCATGCATCGCCTGGGCGCGAGAGACCTTCGCCGAGATGCAACCCTTCGTTGCCTCCGGCCGATACGTGAATTACCTGGATGACGACGAAGCCGGCGACCCGGTCCCCACTGCGTATGGCGCCAACTACCGGCGCCTCCAGGAGCTCAAGACGAAGCACGATCCGAAAAACTTCTTCCGCATGAACCAGAACATTCGGCCGTTGGCCTGAGCCAACCTGACGCGCAGCAAAAGCATCGGGAGATTGCCAATGCCGATCACGTACCGGCCCGCCCGCGAGGCGGACTTGGAGAGAAGCGACCGGCTCGTCGTCGCCAGCATCAACGACCTCACCCGGCGGCACGGCTTTGGCCCGATGGCGACGTCGCATCCGCCGGCGGTTCAATTGTTTTCGCTAAAAGATGATGCTGACGGGGTGTGGGTGGCAGAGGAGGCCGACGAAATCCTTGGGTTCGCGTGGAGCTGGGTGTGCGGCGACCTGTGGTTTCTCGCGCAGCTTTTCGTGTCGCCCGATCATCAGGGCCGCAGTATCGGCAACGAACTACTGAAACGGACATTTGAACATGCAAAGAAGTCCGGCGCGACCAACAAGGCGCTGATCACCTTCACGTTCAACACCGTATCGCAGGGACTCTATATTCGGAACGGCCTGTTTCCGCGCTTTCCCATCTATAATTTCAGTGTTTCGCGGGAACTCCTGACGGGCCGCTTGCAGGGCCCACAATTCCGCCCCGTGCCCCTCGAGGAAACAGCTTCGGACTTGCAAAAACTCGCCAACATTGATGCCCGGGTTCTAGGCGTCTCGCGAGAGAAGCATCGCCGCTATCTGCTCAGCGACAAGGGGACGAAAGGTATCGGCCTTTATTCCGGAGAAGAGTGCATCGGTTATGCCTATGTCAGCATCGGCGGCCACATCGGACCGCTCGCCGTCGCGCGGCCAGACGCTCTCGGCTCTGCGTTTACGACTGCGCTGGCTTTTGCAGTTGAGATGGGTTCTCCACAGGTGTCCGCCTTTCTTCCTGGCGCGAGCGAGGCGGCTCTAAGGATCGCGGTCGAGCATGGGATGCGTATCACCATTCCGATGCTGTTGATGTCGACACGCGATTTTGGCGATTGGAGCGGGTATCTGCCCCGAAATCCGGGTTTCATGTAACCCAAATGACTGCTTTTGGTACTTTTACGACGTGCGGCGATCGCAATCGGGCGTCGTTTTCTGAAGTAATAGCGGTCGTAAGGTAAACACGATCGAAGGGCCAAATCTAAGGGCCGAACGGACTCGGGAGCGGACGGCGTCCGCGAGGCAGTTCGTAGGCAACACCAGTCAAACGAATCCTGCATTCGCGCTCAGGTGGCCAGTGTCAGTGGTAAAATCACAAGTAGGATTTATAGAGTAGTATCAATGATGTATGAGTTCGCAGTTTTATTCTGAATGGCACGCCAGATTTCACTGTTCTGAATAAGCCGCACCCCTCATCTGGGCCGGGTTTCGTCCACGTGGAATGGCTCGACTGTTTTTGAAGCCGACACAAACATCTTTTCTGCCGGTATTCTTCAACGAGCCTGTCGCAAACCGGTCAGAACCTCACGCAGCGGGGGAGCGACATCCGAACGATCAAAACTGCAGCCGTTTGATCGCGGGCGTGCGTCCCCGGTCGTTTGTTTCGCCCTACGGCTTGTCACGGCCCCACGGGAAGAGAGAGGCCGGAAAATCTGCCGCATAGCGCCGCCCTTTCGGCGAACGGGGAGTTTCCTGCCGGGGATTTGGATCTGGCGCCAGCACCTTGCGATAAAGGTGCCAGGTGGCATGGCCAAGTAACGGCAGAACAACGGCGAGACCGACGAACAACGGCAGCGAACCGAGCACCAGCAGCGCGGCGACGATCAGTCCCCATGTCATCATGGTAACAGGATTTTTCATCACGACCCGCAGCGAGGTCAGGATCGCATCGGTCACGTTCGCATGCCGGTCGAGCATCAGCGGAAACGCCACAACGCTGACGCAGAGGGCCACAATAGCGAACAGAAGTCCGACGCCACAGCCCACGAGGATCAGTTGGCGCCCCTCTGTGGTTGTGAAGATGCGCGATGCGAAATCCGGAATGCCGGCCACCGGGGCATTGCCGAACGTGGAGATGTAAATCGCATTCGCAGTGGCCACCCAGACTACGAACAGCGTGAGCAGGAGCGTGCCGAGGCCAAGCATGGCCCCGAAGGACGGGGCGCGCAGCACGCCAAGCGCATGCCAGGCCGACGGCTCTTCGCCAAGTTCGCGGCGGCGGCTGAGTTCATAGAGACCGAGCGCCGCGAAGGGGCCAATCAGGGCGAAGCCTGCGGCCAGCGGGAAAAGCAGCGGCAACACCGAATAGCCCAGAACCATTCTGGCGATCACAAGTCCGAGCACGGGGTAGATGATGCACAGAATAACTGCGTGACTCGGAACCGCCTTGAAGTCATCCCAGCCCAGCCGCAACGCTTCATGCAGATCGGACACCCCGATCTTGCGAACGACGGGGGCGGCGACACGGTCGGAAGCGACCGGTGAAATTTGTGTGACGTTGTCAGAAAGCGGGGTGGACATGGTCACGATCTCCCATGCATTAGCACCGGCGAGATCGGGTCATTCTCTAATGACGGGCATTCGCCTTCGTGCGCAGAAATCGCGACTGGATTTGTTAAGGAGGCCAAGTTCAACGAAATGAGCTTTGCCGAGCAAACCTGTCGCAACCTGTGGAGCGAGTTTAGCGCAATCTTGGAAGAATAGCACACACTATTGGGTGATTTGTGTTTTTGAAAAGTCCACGTTTCGACATGTGGCCGATCGCAACCGGAGGAATTTCCTTTGCCTGTCACGCGTGCGCACGGTGTCATGCATTGCAATGCGGTATGAGACCCGGCGGCGCGTGCAATCGCTTAGCGAATTGATAGTGACAACACCAATCCGCTGTCGAGGATAGACCGGTCTATTGACAACCAAGCCTGCCGGGGAACATCCTGTGGTGGCGAGTGCCCGTAGTTCGATGACACCAGCGATCGCAACATCTCGCTGAATTCGACAAAGCTGAATTGCTTTCTTCGAATTCGGTGTTGCGACCGGTTTTAGGGGGCAAAGCGGCCAGCATTGTGGTGGCGATCTCGAAGCAGCCATCAATGCAGACATGAACTGCGCCCTTTTCTAAGTCTTGTCCGCAGCCTCTAGAGGCAAGGATGAACAAGGGATGGCTGTAGCATTCATACTGCTCTTGGTCGCGATCGCCTCTGTGCTGTTTCACCTCCTCAGCCCTTGGTGGTGGACGCCGATCGCATCGAACTGGAGTTACATCGACGACACGATCACCATGACGTTCTGGATCACCGGAGCGGTCTTCTTCGCGATCGTCGCCTTCATCGCCTATTGCATCTTCCGCTTTCATCACAAGGAGGGGAGGCAGGCGGCATACGAACCCGAAAACAAGAAGCTCGAATGGTGGCTCACCATAGGGACCGCGATCGGTGTCGGGGCGATGTTGGCGCCCGGTCTGGTGGTCTGGCACAAGTTCGTGACTGTGCCGGCCGATGCGACGGAGATAGAGGTCATGGGTCAGCAGTGGCGTTGGAGCTACCGGCTGCCCGGAAAAGACGGTCGGCTTGGTACCACCGATGCCCGCAACGTCAGTGCCGAAAATCCTCTGGGTTTGAATCCGAACGATCCCAACGGGCAGGACGACGTCGTGATTGAGAACGACGATCTGCATCTCCCGATCGGGAAGCCGGTCAAGGTACTGCTCCGCTCAATTGACGTTCTGCACGATTTCTATGTGCCGGAATTCCGGGCGAAGATGGATATGGTGCCGGGCTCAGTCACGTATTTCTGGTTCACCCCCACGCGCACCGGAACATTCGAGGTTCTTTGCGCGGAACTGTGCGGCATCGCGCACGCGCAGATGCGGAGCAACGTCATCGTCCAGGAAGAGGGCGAATATCATGCGTGGCTGGAGAAGCAGCAGACGTTCGCGAGGTTATCCGGCCAGCGCAACACCATGAAGGCGACTTACAAGACTGGCGGCGAATGACAAGACCCGCGCGGCGGCGTTGCACGTCGCAACGCTCACGCTTCGCGCTTAACAGAAGATAGATCCGGAAGGACATTTCGATGGTTGATGTCCCGTCTGACGTACTCGCAGGAATCCCGCGAGCTGAAGTGGGTGAAGTAGATCTCTATCACCCGAAGAGCTGGTGGACCCGATATGTCTTCTCGCAGGATGCCAAGGTCATCGCGGTCCAGTATGCGATCACGGCGATGGCCATCGGCATGGTCGCACTGGTGTTGTCGTGGCTGATGCGGCTGCAACTTGGTTTCCCCGGCACGTTTTCGTTTATCGATCCGAGCCAGTATCTTCAGTTCATCACCATGCACGGCATGATCATGGTGATCTACCTTCTCACAGCTCTGTTTTTGGGAGGCTTCGGGAACTACCTCATCCCGCTGATGGTCGGTGCCCGCGACATGGTCTTTCCGTACGCGAACATGCTGAGTTACTGGATTTACCTGCTTGCCGTGCTGGTGCTGGTTTCGACTTTCTTTGTGCCGGGCGGGCCAACGGGTGCGGGATGGACGCTGTATCCGCCACAGGCCATTCTTTCCGGAAGCCCCGGACAGGAAGCAGGCATCATCATGATGCTGGTGTCGCTGATCCTGTTCATTATCGGATTCACCATGGGGGGCTTGAATTACGTCGTGACAGTGCTCCAGGGGCGCACGCGCGGAATGACCCTGATGCGGTTGCCCCTGACGGTGTGGGGCATTTTCACAGCGACCGTGATGGCGTTGCTCGCGTTTCCAGCCCTGTTCGTCGCCTCGGTGATGATGCTGCTCGACCGGCTTCTTGGCACGAGTTTCTTTATGCCCACGCTCGTGGAGATGGGGCAGCAGACGAAATACGGCGGTGGCAGCCCGCTGCTGTTCCAGCACCTGTTCTGGTTCTTCGGCCATCCCGAAGTCTACATCGTTGCGTTGCCTGCTTTCGGCATTGTCTCCGACCTCATCAGCACCCACGCGCGAAAGAACATTTTCGGCTATCGCATGATGGTGTGGGCGATTGTCGGGATCGGAGCGATGAGCTTCGTGGTGTGGGCGCACCACATGTATGTCAGCGGCATGAATCCGAAGTTCGGCTTCTTCTTCGCGACGACGACTCTCATCATCGCGATCCCGACGGCCATTAAGGTTTATAACTGGATCCTGACCCTGTGGCGCGGCGACATTCATCTCACTATTCCGATGCTGTTCGCGCTCGCGTTCATCGTTACGTTCGTCAACGGCGGCCTGACCGGCCTGTTCCTCGGTAACGTGGTCGTGGACGTTCCGCTGTCCGACACCATGTTCGTCGTCGCGCACTTTCATATGGTGATGGGCGTCGCGCCGATCATGGTCGTGTTTGGCGCGATCTATCACTGGTATCCGAAAGTGACCGGACGGATGCTGAACGAGGCGCTGGGGCGATTCCATTTCTGGGTCACGTTCCTTGGGGCGTACGCGATCTTCTTCCCCATGCACTATCTCGGGCTGCTGGGCATGCCGCGCCGCTATCACGACATCGGACAGACGGCGTTCGTCCCTGCATCGGCCCACGATCTGAATGCATTCATGAGTATAGCCGCGCTCATCGTCGGCTTTGCCCAGCTCGTATTTGTGTTCAACATGATCCAGAGCCTGTTCAAGGGCAAAGAGGCCGGCGGCAATCCGTGGAACGCGACTACGCTTGAGTGGCAAACGCCGCAGACTCCGCCGGCGCATGGCAACTGGGGCAAGGAACTCCCGGTCGTATATCGCTGGGCTTATGATTATAGCGTGCCCGGCGCTGCGCGGGATTTCATTCCGCAGAATGAGCCGCCGGCCAGCTCGACACCAAAGGGAGCGTATCCATGACGGCCATTGTCCTGTTCATGGCTGGGATAGCGGCCATTGCGGGATGGTGGCTCTCGCAGCAACGACTCGCGGCCAAACCCTGGCTGGAGGAGGGGGCGATCGGCGAGTTTCCCGGCGGAAGTTCGATGTCGTTGCCAGCGGCGAAAATTGGTTTGGGTGTGTTTCTAGCGGTCGTCGGGTCATTGTTTGCGCTCTTCATCAGCGCCTACTTGATGCGGATGGAGCTGATCGATTGGCGGGCGCTGCCTGTGCCCAGGCTGCTCTGGTTCAATACCGGTGTTCTGATCGTGAGCAGCGGCGCGCTGCAATGGGCGCAGGTTGCAGCACGTCGCGACGACAGCGAGGGTGTGCTGACCGGCCTGCTTGCAAGTGGCGTTTCCGCTGTTGCCTTCCTGATAGGTCAGTTGCTGGTGTGGCGGCAGCTCAACACGGCGGGCTATTTTCTGGTGGCCAACCCGGCCAACGCCTTCTTCTACCTGATCACAGCAGTCCATGGACTGCATTTGCTGGGCGGCCTCGCGGCCCTGGGCAGAACCATCGTCAAGGCATGGCGCGGCGTTGAAATCCCGCGACTGCGTTTGAGCGTGGAATTGTGCACGATGTATTGGCACTTCCTGCTTTTGGTCTGGTTGATCCTGCTTGCTCTGCTGACAGGTTGGGCGGACGATTTCGCCGCCATCTGCCGCCAGTTGCTGACATAGGGAAGGCATCGACGCGATGGCCGAGACTGTGCTGACAAACATCGAAGACCGCCGAACGCCGGCCGCAGGCTGGCAAGGCATTGCCGCCGACTGGTCCTCGGATCAGCGGGCGTTCAAGAATGTCTCGTGGGGAAAGGCCATGATGTGGATCTTTCTCCTCAGCGATACCTTCATCTTCGGTTGTTTCCTGCTGTCGTACATGACGGCGCGCATGTCCACGACGGTGCCCTGGCCGAACCCGAGTGAAGTCTTCGCTCTCACGATTGCAGGGCAGAAGATCCCGCTCATTCTGATTGCCATCATGACCTTTGTGCTGATCAGCAGTAGCGGGACCATGGCCATGGCCGTCAATTTCGGGTATCGCCGCGATCGCCGAAAAACGGCGGTGCTGATGCTGGTGACCGCTGCGTTCGGTGCGACATTTGTCGGGATGCAGGCTTTCGAGTGGACCAAGCTGATCATGGAGGGGGTGAGGCCGTGGGGAAATCCGTGGGGCGCAGAGCAATTTGGCTCATGCTTTTTCATGATCACAGGATTCCACGGTACGCACGTAACGATTGGTGTGATTTTCCTGATCATCATTGCGCGAAAGGTTTGGCGCGGAGATTTCGAGACTGAGCGCCGGGGATTTTTCACAAGCAGGAAGGGAAACTACGAGATCGTCGAAATTACCGGCCTGTATTGGCATTTCGTCGATTTGGTATGGGTGTTTATCTTTGCCTTTTTCTATCTTTGGTGAGGGAAAAACATGGCTGAAGTCACGCTACATGCCACACTTCCCACAACTCCCGCGGCAGATGCTCCGGCCATGTCGCATGCCGAGGGACACCAGCACCCGATCAAGCTTTATCTTGTGGTCTGGGGATGGTTGTTTGTCCTGAGTACCTGCTCTTACTTCGTCGATTACTTCAACCTGCAGGGCCATCTGAGGTGGTCTCTTATCGTGCTGTTCATGGTGCTGAAGGCAGGCTTGATTGTCGCGATCTTCATGCACATGGCGTGGGAGCGTTTGGCTTTGGCTTATGCCATTCTGCTTCCGCCGTTGCTGTTGCTGGTCTTTGTCGGGATCATGGTGTTTGAGTCGGACTACACGCTGTTGAGCCGGATCGTGTTCTTCAAGGTTGGGGCGTAAAGATGAGCGGGGGCTTCGGGCGCAAGGAGGAATTCCATGACGACATACATCATGCTTGCAACCTGGACCGATCAAGGTATGCAACACGTAAAGGACTCGCCGCGTCGTCTCGATCTGGCGAAGGAGGCTCTCAAGGATATGGACGGAGAGTTCAAATCGTTTTTCCTGACCATGGGCGATTATGACCTCGTCGCGGTTTACGAAGCGCCGGACGATGCCGTTGCCGCACGATTCAACTTGCAACTGGGTATGCTGGGAAATATTCGAACGCACACGTTGAAAGCGTTTCCTGAAGCGGCTTACCGGGAGATCATCACGTCGTTGGGCTAGTTGCGGACCGGAAGCGTGGTCGCGAGGAGCCGTGCGCTGTTAGAATGGCATTCTCATCTATCTTGGTTGTCAGCCTTCTTTGTTGCCAGACATGGAGTGGTCGTATGCGAATTTTCGCTTTCGTGCTCGGAGCCGGAATTCTGTCAACCGGTTCTGCTTTCGCGCAAGACGCGGCATTGGGAGAGAAAATATTCACCCAATGCAGGGCGTGTCACCAAATCGGGGAGAACGCCAAGAACGCAGTCGGCCCCGAACTCAACGGGCTCTTCGGGCGCAAGGCCGGAACGGTCGCGGGTTACAGCTATTCGCCTGCAAACAAGAATTCCGGAATCACCTGGGATGAAGCAACCTTCCGCGAATACATCAAGGATCCGAAGGCCAAGGTGCCCGGCACCAAAATGACATTTCCGGGCCTCAAGGTTCCGAAGCAGATTGACGATGTTGTCGCTTATCTCAAGCAGTTCGACGCGACAGGTAAGAGGGCAGAGATGGCTCCTGCCGGTGCAAAGTAGGCGGGGGCATAATTGCTGCGAGGACGCGCTTGTCGCCGCTTTGAGGGGCAAGACGGAGCATCCGGAAGCAGTGACGATGTAGGTGCGCCCACAAAACCGCCGCGGCGACGCGCGTCACCCGTCACATCCGCCTTCCGACGATGGCGCCGACGATACTCATTGATGGTAAACTGGGTTGATGAGAAAGCCGGTGCGAGTCATGGCCGCCTTCGCGGCCATGACAGATTTAGACCGGAACACAAGAAGAAAGTCACGGTGCTCCGTCCGGTCGCTGTGTTAGATGGCTGAGCAGATCCATCGGTAGCGGAAATACCACAGTCGAGGATCGCTCGCCTGCAATGTCGTGCAACGCCGCGAAATAGCGTAGCTGCATGGCCTGCGGCTCCTGGGCGAGTATTCGGCCTGCCTCGACGAGTTTCTCGGCGGCTTGCTGCTCGCCCATCGCGTTGATCACTTTCGCACGCCGCAGCCGCTCCGCTTCGGCCTGCTTGGCGATGGCGCGCACCATGGTTTCATTGAGATCGATATCCTTGATCTCGATGGTGGTCACCTTGATCCCCCAGGCGTCGGTTTGCTGATCAAGTATCTCCTGGATGTCGGCGTTAAGTTTGTCTCGCTCCGCGAGCATCTCGTCCAGTTCGTGTTTTCCGAGCACCGAGCGCAGCGTGGTCTGGGCGAGCTGGCTGGTTGCGGCCATGAAGTTTCCGACCTTGATGATTGCGCGCTCCGGATCGATGATGCGGTAGTAGAGAACGGCGTTCACTTTGACCGAGACGTTGTCACGCGAAATCACGTCCTGGGGCGGCACTTCCTGCACCATCACTCGGAGATCGACCTTCACCATCTGCTGCACGGCCGGAATGAGCAGGATGAGGCCCGGGCCTTTCACGCCGGTAAAACGGCCAAGCGTGAACACGACGCCACGCTCATATTCCCGCAGGATGCGAACAGCTGACGAGAAAAATATGATCGCGACGACCGCGAACATGAGATAGATCACATAGTCTAACATCATCGCACGCCTCCTTCGCTGGCGCTCAGCACCGGTCGACGCCGCACGACCAGTGTCAGATCCATAATGTTGGTCACCTCGACCGTCTCACCGGGCGTGAAGGCTTCCGCGCCCTGGGCTTGCCAGCGCTCACCCTGTGTGAAGACGTGGCCTGCGCCGTTGGACCAGTCGAGGACCTCGGCGGGCAGGCCGTACATCGCTTGCGCGCCGACCCGTGCAGGACCTTTGCGGGCGCGCCGAAGCGAGCCGAGGACCGCGAGAGTCAGGCCGATGAACATGGTCGCTGCGATGCCGACGACCGTCCATGACAGCCGGTATCCGGGAGCTTCGACCTTGAACAGCATGACTGCTCCGAGCACGAAGGCGATGACGCCGCCAAAGCCGAGAACCACGGTCGGGGTGAAGGCTTCGATGATCAGAAGCGCGATCCCCAGCAGCATGAGCGCGAGACCGGCGTAGTTGATCGGTAGCAAATTGAGGGCATAGAGACCGAGCAGCAGACTGATCGTGCCGATCACCCCGGGGGCGACCGCGCCGGGCGTCGTGAATTCGAAGAACAGCCCGTAGATGCCAACCAGCAGAAGAATGAAGGCAACGTTGGGATCGGTGATCACAGACAGAAGTCGTGAGATCCATCCGGGATCGATCGTCTCGATTGTTGCGTCCTTCGTTGCCAGATGCCGCGTCTCGCCGCCGGCTACTTCCACGGCGCGACCATCGATTTGTCTGAGCAGTTCAGCAGGGTTGCGCGCGATGAGTTCGATGACATTTGCTTGCAACGCGGCACTGGCGGAAAGGCTCGCCGCCTCGCGGACAGCCTTCTCGGCCCAATCGGCGTTACGCCCGCGCAACTCGGCAAGGCTGCGAATAGAGGCGACGGCGTCGTTCGTCGCCTTCGCTGTCATTGCATCCTTCGGCTCCGTTTGCTGGGCGCTGTCCTTCTTGTCCTTGCCGTTCCTGTCAGGTGCGATGCCCGGCAGACCCGGCACCGGGCTGCCAATCTGTACCGGCGTCGCAGCGCCGAGATTGGTGCCCGGCGCCATTGCTGCGATGTGCGTTGCATAGAGGATATAGGTGCCGGCGCTCGCGGCGTGGGCACCGGGCGGAGCAACATACCCCACGATGGGAACGGGTGATGCCAGCACGTCGGCGATGATCTCGCGCATGCTGGTGACGAGACCGCCCGGCGTATTCAGACGCAGAATGACGGCCTCGGCGTGTCGTTCGCTTGCCTTGGCGAGGGCGTCTTTCACGTAACCGGCGGTCGCCGGTCCGATCGCTCCATCGACCGCGATCGTCAGCACAAGCTTGCCGCTCCCCTCCGCCGAGACAGAAGTGGGGGAGACAACCAAAGCGACAACTGCAATTGCCGCAACAAGAGCCGCCTGTACGGTCCGCACAACCAGGACTCCCTTATCAAGTTGATATGGGGATATCCTCGCAGAACCTCAATACGACGGGGCTCGGCGAGCCACCGCTCGCCGCCGAAACGAATGGGAGGGCTGCGCAAGACGGAAGGCATATTCGATATTATATAGCAATTTCAATAGTATAAAAGTTCGCAATTTTATTCTGGCGTGGCATGCACTGCAATGCGGGCGAACGGCACCGCGCATTTCGGAACGGCCGTCGCAGACGTTCGCTCCAAATACGGTGACGGTCGCATCAACACTACCGGCACCGGCTTCGGCGGCACGCTGACCTGGTATGGCGAGAGTGGCTTGTATGTCGGTGGTCAGGCGCAGGTCACCTTCTTCAACAGTAGTTTGAAATCGGACCTGATTGGCCGGGATATGGCGAATGGAGTCGGTGGCACCGGCTATGCCATGAGCGTGGAGACTGGAAAATGATTGGATGTTAACGGCCTGTGGACGCTGACGCCGCAGGCGCAGCTTGTCTATTCGGCAGTCGATTCCAACTTCAGCGACTCATTCGGCACGCGGGTCACGCTCAGCCGCAACGTCAGTCTGAATGGTCGGCTCGGCCTGGCGCTCGATCACCAGCAGAACTTGCGCGATGCGCGCGGCGAATTGGCGCGCGCCAATGTCTACGGCATCACCAACGTGTATTACGAATTCCTCAACGGCACGGCCGTCGATGTGGCCGGGACGAACCTGGCGAGCGGCTACGACAGACTGGCGGCGGGCTTCGGTTTCGGCGGCAGCTACAACTGGGGCAACGACAAGTACGCGGTCTATGGCGAAGCGCTGGTCAAGACCGGCTTCGCTGACGACTACAGCGTCGGCGGCACTGCCGGTTTCCGCGCGAAGTGGTGACGAGGTATGCCCAGCCGGAGATAGGCGCATCTCGCCGGGGCTAAAACTCAAGCGGCGAAGCTGCGAATGCAGGGCGCGGGGATATTCCTGCGAAAGCCAGCCGGTGGCCCCGGCTGGCTTTTGCCACTTTCGCCGCGAAGGTGCCCCGTCGCACTCGTAGCTCAGCTGGATTGGGCATCGGATTTAGATTCCGAGGGGCGGCGAGTTCACTAATTTCCCCGCCGATCGTTCGATCCCTTCAGTTGCGCTCGAAAGCCCGGGTCACGACTGCCTGCGATCATGCGGAAATTCCGGCGTATTTCCGGAAGGAATCTGTGCCGGAAGGAGCGTGGCGCTATCCCCGGACAGGTCGCGGGTCATTCCAGATCAGGCCCCGCCGTCCGGGTGAGGCAAGGGAGCCGGTTGCCGTAAATTTTCGGGGCATCGCTGTGACGATCTGCTAGAAGCGGGCGCGCCGGCCATCGGAATCGAAATCCGCGGGGCGGGCATTCAAACCGCCTCGAGGGCCGCAGCGCCTTTGCGGGGGCTGCCTGCATTCGCCGCGCCTTTAGGCGGTGAGCGCGCCGTAAGGATCCATCGTGACTGATTATGTTCGCAAAATCCTCGACACCCGCGTCTATGACGTGGCGGTGCAGACGCCGCTAGATCCGATGGTGCGGCTCAGCGCGCGGCTCGGCAGTTCGGTCCTGCTGAAGCGCGAGGATCTGCAGCCGGTATTCTCCTTCAAGATCCGCGGCGCCTACAACAAGATTTCGCGGCTGTCGGCGGAAGAGCGCGCCGCCGGCGTGATCTGCGCCTCGGCCGGCAACCACGCGCAGGGTGTGGCGCTGTCGGCGCAGCGGCTGGGCATCGAGGCCACCATCGTGATGCCGGTGACGACTCCGCCGATCAAGATCGATGCCGTGCGCTACTGGGGCGGTAACGCAGTACTGTTCGGCGATACGTTCGATGAGGCCGCGGCGCATGCGCGGCAGTTGCAGGCCGAGCGCGGGTTGACCTTCGTGCACCCCTATGACGATCCGGACGTGATCGCGGGGCAGGGCACGATCGGGATGGAAATCCTGCAGCAGCACCCTGATCCAATCGAGGCGGTGTTCGTGCCGATCGGCGGCGGCGGCCTCGCGGCAGGCGTGGCGTCGTTCATCAAATTCCTGCGGCCGGAGACCAAGGTGATCGGCGTCGAGCCGGTCGATGCCGCTTCGATGAAGGCGGCAATCGCGGCCGGCGAGCGCGTCATCCTGGACCGCGTCGGGCTGTTCGCTGACGGCGTCGCGGTGCGGCAGGCCGGCGTCGAGACTTTCCGGCTTTGCCGCGACCTGCTCGACGATATCATCGTCGCCGACACCGACGAGATGTGCGCGGCGATCAAGGACGTGTTCGAGGATGTCCGGGTGCTCGCCGAACCCGCCGGCGCGCTGTCGCTGGCCGGGCTGAAGAGCTATGCGGCGGCTAACCCGACCCGCACCGGGGCGCTGGTCGCCATCAACTCCGGCGCCAACATGAATTTCGACCGCCTGCGCCACGTCGCCGAGCGTGCCGAGGTCGGCGAGTCCCGAGAGATCCTGCTTGGCGTCACCATCCCCGAACATCCCGGCAGTTATCGCCGTTTCATCGAGACGATCGGCAACCGCACCATCACCGAGTTCAACTACCGCTACGCCGATGCGCGCGACGCCAACGTCTTTGTCGGCATGAAGCTCGGCGATTCCCGGCATGAGAAGGCGGCGCTGATCAAGCAACTTGAAAGCCTTGGCTACAAGGTGCTGGACATCAGTGCTGATGAGACCGCGAAGCTGCACATCCGCTACATGGTCGGCGGACGCGCGCCGCCGTCGCTCGGCGACGAAATGATCCTGCGTTTCGAATTCCCGGAGCGCACCGGCGCGCTGCTCAACTTTCTCGACCAGATGGGTCCGGAATGGAACATCACACTGTTCCATTACCGCAACCACGGTGCCGATTACGGCCGGGTGCTGGTCGGCATCCAGATCCCGCAGGCCGACCGGTCGCGGCTGGTGGACCGGCTGGCTTCGCTCGGCTATCCCTATGAAGACGAGACCGCCAACCCGGTGTACCGGATGTTCCTGACCTGAGCCCGACCTGTAGACCCGCCGGCTGCGGACTGCCTTTTTTTCGCTCGACCGGGATGCTTAACGAAATGCGAACACAGTCCGGCCAGAGTCCGAGCGTGGGCCGATGCCGGTGGGGCAGGGCTGCGGCCAGACCGGCCGCCAACGGTTTCGAACGCGCATGCGCCTCTGGTTCCTGCCCCTGCTGATGTTGCCGCTGCTCGCCGCGCCCGCGCGGGCGGATTTGCGCATTACCCGCGATCACGGCGGCTACGTCACCGAATACAAGGCCAGGTACGAGCGCATCCGCGAACGCCGCGAACGCGTCATTATCGACGGCATCTGCAATTCCGCCTGCACGATGGTGTTCGGCATCGTGCCGATGAACAAGATCTGCGTTACCCCGCGCGCCAGCCTCGGTTTTCATCAGGCCTATTACGACAAGTCCTTCACCTTCGGTATCAAGGTCACCAGCCTTGAGGGCACCTCCGACCTGATGGGCTATTACCCGCAGCCGGTGAAAGACTGGATCAACCGCAACGGCGGCCTCACGCCCGAGATGAAGAAGATCAAGAACGGCGTCGAGATGTGGAAGATGGTCGATCCCTGCCCGGAAGAGTTTTAGGCGTTCGCCTGAGGCCGCATCGCGCTATTCATTGCCAGCCTTGCGCCGTTGCGCTTGGTCAGGGCCAGCGCCAGCAGCACGGTCGGCGCGAGAATAGCCAGGCCCAGTCCCGTCACCTGCCATTGCGACAGCGGATTGATGCCGCCGCCGGGCGTCGCCAGCGTGAATCCGCCGATGATGAGTGCCACGCGCAGCGGCCATTCCATCGCGCCGGTGCGGCGGAGGTCGCCGACATAGGCCTGATAGCCCTGGATGCCGCCGCAGATGAAGATGATGCCAAGGCAGGCGAGGCCGGTTAGCCCGATCGCCTCCAGATAGGGATTGTCGCCCTGCAGCAGCAGCGCCGGGTTGAGCACGAAGAAGAACGGGATGAAGTAGATGATGCTGCCGACCCACATCGATTCCCAGCCGGTCTTCATCGCGGGCGCGCCGGCAATGCCGGCCGCGGCAAACGACGCGATCGCCACCGGCGGCGTGATCGACGACAGCATGCCCCAGTAGAAGATGAACATGTGCACGGCCATCTTGTTGAGGCCGAGTTTCTCCAGCGCCGGGGCGACGAGGATGGCGAGGAAGATGTAGCACGACGTCGTGGTCAGCCAGAGGCCGAGCACCAGGCTGGTGAAGGCGCACATGATCAGCAGCAGGAAGGCGTCGCCGCCGGCGATCGCCAGCAGGTCATTGGCCAGACTCGAGATCACGCCCGTCAGCGAGAACGCGCCGATCAACAATCCGCAGCCGGCGAGGATCGCGATCAACTCGACGAAGGTCTTGCCGTTGAGTTCGAGAAAATGGATCCAGCGCGACGCGCCCCAGTTCTTGCCGGGGAAGAATTCGTTCAATACGGCGAGGATGCACATGCCCCACAGATACGCGTTCTGCGTGTCGCACCAGACCATCACGCCGGTCAGCAGCACCGACAGCGCCAGCACCGCGCTGTTGCCGCGTTTCCACGGCGCGGGGCCCGACCATTGGTGCAGGATCACCAGCAACACGGTGGCGTAGAACGGTGCGTGGCTTTCGCGCTTGAAGTACAACAGCATGATCACCAGGATGGCGATCACGAACAGGTAGTACCAGCCTTCCTTCAGCGCATCCATGAAGCGCGGCAGTTGCTCGCGCGGAATGCCTTCCAGCTTGTGGCGCGCGGCATAGGCGTCGGCCTGCGCGAACAGGCCGAAATAATACAGCACCGACGGAATTGTCGCGGCGAGCGCCACGTCCGAATAGCTCACGTTCATGAACTGCGCCATGACGAAGGCGGTGGCGCCCAGCACCGGCGGTGCCAGCACCGCGCCTGTGGAAGCGCAGGCCTCGATCGCCGCGGCATAGGATGGGGTGAAGCCGGTCTTCTTCATCGCCGGGATGGTCATGGTGCCGGCGGTCAGCACGTTGGAGACAATGCTGCCGCCGACGGTGCCGAGCAGGCCGCTGGCGAAGACGCAGACTTTCGCCGCACCACCGCGGAACGTGCCGCACATCGCAAACGCGATGTTAATGAAGAATTTTCCCGCGCCGGTCATCATCAGCGCGGTGCCGAACACCAGAAAGCCGATCACGGTATCGGCGAAGGCCTGGATC
>NZ_JAQGJT010000180.1 GCF_028290495.1 Tardiphaga sp. | reverse complement strand
GTCATGTAGCCGGCTTCGACGGTGTCGACGCAGACCTTCTCCAGCGTCTTGGAGAACTTCGCCAGCTCGGCATTGTTGTCGAGCTTGGCGCGGTGGGCCAGACCCTGGGTCCAGGCGAAGATCGAGGCGATGGAGTTGGTCGAGGTCTCCTTGCCCTTCTGGTGCTCGCGGTAGTGGCGCGTCACGGTACCGTGGGCGGCTTCGGCTTCCACCACCGAGCCGTCCGGCGTCAGCAGCACCGAGGTCATCAGGCCCAGCGAGCCGTAGCCCTGCGCCACGGTGTCGGACTGCACGTCGCCGTCGTAGTTCTTGCAGGCCCAGACGTATCCGCCGGACCACTTCATGGCGGCAGCCACC
The DNA here is from genome assembly GCF_028290495.1 of Tardiphaga sp. Lineage (GTDB taxonomy): Bacteria > Pseudomonadota > Alphaproteobacteria > Rhizobiales > Xanthobacteraceae > Tardiphaga. The sequence goes on along the minus strand of NZ_JAQGJT010000180.1, from coordinate 12,825 downwards.
ATGTCGTCGATCAGGCGATGCTCGTAGGTGATTTTCGCGGCTTCGAACTTGGCCTTGAACTCGGCCTCGAAGATCTCCTCGAAGATGTCCTTGAAGCGGCCGTCATAGACCTTGAGGATGGTGTTCTTGGTCGACAGGTACACCGGCACGCCGCGCGACAGGCCGTAGTTCAGCGACGCCCGGGCGAAATCGCGGATCGAATCGTCGAGGTTGTACATCGCCAGCGCGACGCCGGCGCCGGGCGACTGGAACACTTCGCGCTCGATCACGGAGCCGTCTTCGCCGACGAACTTCATGGTCAAGGTGCCCTTGCCGGGGAACTTGAAATCGGTGGCGCGGTACTGGTCGCCGAAGGCATGGCGGCCGATGATGATCGGCTTGGTCCAGCCGGGGACCAGACGGGGCACGTTCTTGCAGATGATCGGCTCGCGGAAGATCACGCCGCCGAGGATGTTGCGGATGGTGCCGTTCGGCGACTTCCACATCTGCTTGAGGCCGAATTCCTTCACGCGGGCTTCGTCCGGGGTGATGGTGGCGCACTTCACGCCGACGCCGACCTTCTTGATCGCGTGGGCCGCATCGATCGTGACCTGATCGTCGGTCTTGTCGCGGTATTCCATCCCGAGGTCGTAATATTGCAGGTCGACGTCAAGGAAGGGATGAATCAGCTTGTCCTTGATGTACTGCCATATGATCCTGGTCATCTCATCGCCATCGAGTTCGACGACGGGATTCGCTACCTTGATTTTTGCCATGGGAAATCGGGCCTTTGAGAGCGTTGCGGGAGGACAGGATGATGTGAGGGGGCTATAGCACCGCGCCGCACCCGGCGAAAGCCAAGGCGCTATGCAGATTCCGCTCAAATTTTGGCTCAGAACGCGGCCTGCGTCGCCGTCCCGGCCACCGCATACCAGCTCACCAGCAACGCGCAGATCAGGGCGCCGGGCAGGCTCGAGCCGGTGCGACGCCAGGTGAAGGTGGCGATCACCGCCACGATGGCCAGCAAGGGCAGAAACTGGATCGCCACGATGGTGTTCAGCGCCATCGAGGTCAGCACGGCGGGCGCCGGGTCGATCAGCTGGCCGCCCAGCCACAGCGCGCCATATTGCACGCCCAGCAGCACCGCGAAGCCGCCGGCCAGCGCCACCATGTTGGTCAGGTATAGCGCCGGCCGGCTGGCCGACAGCGTGCTGAAATTGCGGTGCATGACATGCAGCGCGATCACGAAAAACAGGGTCAGCGGCGCCAGATAGATCAGCGCCATGACAGCCTGTTTCGGGCTCAGCAGCTTCAGCGCCACGATCCAGAACCGGAAATCGACCTTGAAGACGAGATCCGTCAGCCAAAGCGCCAGATAGCCGCAGACAAGGGTGGCGAGCGCGATGGCGATCGACAGGCCGACGGTGCCGCGGCGGCGCGCCCGCTTCGGCGCGAACGGCATCAGGGCCAGCGCGAAGACGGCATTGATCAGTGCCCAGACCACGATCTGGTTGGTGATTCCCTGCGGCAGCCAGGCGGACGGCTTGAGCCAGGCGCCGGCCAGCGAGAACGCCGGGTAATAGGTCAGCGCCGGGATCAGTGCCGACAGGGTCAGGGCCAGCAGCCAGCGGCCGCGATGGACCGGAGTCTCCGCAGGCTGCGTGCCGTCGACCGGCTCCGGCAGGATCAGCCGGGAAAACATTCTGGCCTCCAGCAGCCCGTCGAACATGCCGATCAGGAAGGCGACGAAGCCGAGGAGGGCGATGCCGGTGCCGATCTCCTTGCGAAACCAGATCTGGTCGGACGCGGGCAATGGCGTGCCGCCCGTCAAGGTCTTGCCGAACCAGTCCAGCGCATGGCCGATCGCCTCATGGGAAATGTGCTCGGCCGGATGGGTCATCGCCGGCGTGTAGAGCACCCGCGCGATGCCTTGCGCGATGTCGCCATAGATCTTGCCGGGCTCGACCGCGGCGGTGGCGCCGAACAGCGCCCACAGTTTCGGGCTGGTGACCACGTCCCGGGCCTTCGGCACGCCCCACATCAGGGTCGAAAATTCCTCGTACCTGGCGAACACCAGAGCGAGGTTGCGCGGCCAGGTCGGCGTGCCGTCGGCAGCGAACGGTTTGCCGGTGGAGGAGCCTTCCAGCACCATGGCCTTGTAGGCGTCGGGCATCGCCGTGGCCGCCGACAGGATCGTCCAGCCGCCCATCGAGTGGCCCTCGAGCCCGATATTGGCCTTGTCGACCATGTCGAGGCTGCGCAGATAGGTCAGCCCGTCCGGCCCGCCGAAGCCGTTCGAGAAGGCCGGGCCGTCGCTGTAGCCGTGGCCGGTCTGGTCGATCGCCAGCACCACATAGCCGCGGCGGGCGAATTCGATCGCGAAGCCGTCCTGGGTCTCGCGCGAATTGATGTAGCCATGCACCGCAAGGATGCCGGGGGCCGGGGTCTGCGCAGTGGCGTTGGCGGGGACGTAGAGCAGGGCGCTCATGGTGTTGCCCTTCGCGCCCTTGAAACGGATATCCTGGATCTTGATGCCGCCCGCGGTCTGGGTCAGATGCGCCAGCAACCCGCCGGCCAGCATCAGGACAGCGCCTGCAATCGCCAATGTCCAACGTGCGCGCATCGTGGTCGCCTCCCCATTCCCGTACCGGATTGCCCGGTAACGGGTTCGTTTTAATTGTTGTTTTGACTGATATGCGAAAGCCAAGCGAAAGCAAATAGACGGCGCGAGGTTGTGAAGCGGTTTCTTAAATGTCTCCGCGAACCGCACCAAGCCCATCATTTTGCTTGATAAAATGGCGGGGATGAGGGAACAGGCACAGACAGGATGAGGTGTTGAATCAAAACCTTCAACAGGTGATTCAAGACGTTGAGATGTTGAATCAGAAAGTGAAGTGAGATGTCCGGTTCAGGCACCGACCAAAGCAAGCCGATGCTCGAGATCGCCGGCCCCGTCGTCGTGCTGGTCGAGCCGCAGCTCGGCGAGAACATCGGCATGGCCGCGCGCGCGATGGGCAATTTCGGGCTGACCCGGCTGCGCCTCGTCAAGCCGCGCGACGGCTGGCCGAACGTGCAGGCGCGCCGCGCCGCCTCCGGCGCCGATCACATCCTCGACAAGGCCGAATTGTTCGATACCGTGGAGGAGGCCGTCGCCGACTGCACGCTGCTGTTCGCCACCACCGCGCGCGCGCACGACCAGGCCAAGCCGGTGGTCGCCCCCGAAGCCGCGGCCAGCGAGACCATCGCCCATATCGCGACAGGCGCCACCGCCGCCATCATGTTCGGCCGCGAGCGTTACGGCCTGCTGAATGAAGAGGTGGCGCTGGCCAACCGCATCATCACCTTTCCGGTCAATCCGGGCTTCGCGTCGCTCAACCTCGCCCAGGCCGTGCTGCTGTGTGGCTACGAATGGTTCAAGCAGGCGACTTCCAACGCGCTGCCTTACGCGATGCCGGAACGCTCCGAGCCGGCGTCGCAGCACCAGATGCACGCCTTCTTCGACAACCTGGTGCGCGAACTCGACAAGGTGGAGTTTCTGCGCCCGGAGGAGAAGCGCGAGACCATGCTGGTCAACCTGCGCAACATCTTCTCGCGGATGGACCCGACCAAGCAGGACATGCACACGCTGCACGGCGTGGTGATGGCGATCGCCGAGGGCCGCAAGGGCCCCGCCAAGGGCGGCGTGCTGGACGGCGAACAGGCCACGCGCCTGCGCGCGTTGCTCGCCGAACACGGCCAGGGCGCAGCACCCCATGAAAGCGGCACGGTGCGCGGGCTGGCGCGCCTGCTGCGCCGTAACCCGACCGACGCCGAGCGGATCCTGTGGGAAGCGCTGCGCACCGATCGCCGCTTTGCGGGCCAGTTCAAGCGCCAGACCCCGGTCGGCCGCCACATCCCGGATTTCGTCTCGTTCCCGCAGAGAACCGCGATCGAGTTGGTCAATGCCGACGAGACCGACATTATCGTCACCGATCGCGCCGCGCGGACCGTCTGGCTGCAGGAGCGCGGCTATCGCGTCGTCGCCATGCGAACCGATGAAGTGACCGGCGATCTCGACGCCGTGCTGGCGCGGCTGGAAACAGCGCTGGCCGGAACGATGCCCGGCGAGGCATAGTCCCGGCAAGCCGCGGCTTAACGCGGCGGCGAAACCGGGAGGCGACGATGGCGACCAGCACCGCGGACAAGCGCGCGCAATTTCGCAAGCTGCACGAGCAGGGCTGCTTCGTGCTGCCCAATCCCTGGGACGCGGGCTCCGCGCGCTATTTGCAGCACGCCGGCTTCAAGGCGCTGGCCTCGACCAGCTCGGGCTATGCGTGGTCGACCGGCCGCGCCGACAACCACGTCACTTGTGACGACGTGATCGATCACCTGACGACGCTGTGCGCTTCTGTTGATCTTCCGGTTAATGCGGATTTTGAGGCTGGCTTTGCCGACGATCCCGCAGGCGTCGCAGCCAACGTCAGCCGCGCCGTCGGCACAGGCATCGCCGCTTTGTCGATCGAGAATTCCACGGGAAAGCCAGAGCAGCCGCTGTACGATGACCGCCTTGCGGTCCAACGCATCAGGGCCGCCCGCGCGGCCATCGACGCTGTCGATCCCGCCTGCATGCTGGTGGCGCGCTGCGAAGGTTTTCTGGTGGGTGAGCGCGATCTGGGCAAGACGATCGCCCGGCTTGCAGCCTTCGCCGACGCCGGCGCCGACTGCCTCTATGCGCCCGGCATCTACAAGCCGGAGGATATCGCCGCGGTGGTCAAGGCGGTGCATCCCCTGCCGGTCAACGTGCTGATCGTACAGCCCTCGATGACGGTACAGGGCCTCGCCGACCTCGGTGTCCGCCGCATCAGCGTCGGCGGCGCACTGGCCCGCACGGCATGGGCGGGGTTCATGCGCGCGACGAAGGAGATCGCGGAGCAGGGCACGTTCACTGAGTTCGCGGGAGCGGCGAAGGGGACAGAGCTCAACCGGCTGTTTTCGGGGAAGTGAGAACTGTCATTCCGGGAGTAGTGGAGCAGAGCATTGCTGTATGATCCTGGTCCCGTGCTTTGGATAGTGGATATTTCGATCCACTAGTTTGACCCGGTAAGGAGCAATCGCATACCTTACGGGCATGTTTGCTATTGATGGAAATCATGTCGCGGAACTAAACGATGAGGATTTGCGTAGCCTCGTTGGTTTGCTGTGCGAAGCCCAATTACGTTCGCACGAACTATCAACATCAGCTGTTACCTGGGGAGGTAATCAGAGTGCAGCAGATGGAGGAATAGATGTTCGTATTAGAATCGAAGATGGCGCCGTTCCCGGCGGTTTCATCCCAAGGAAAAGCATCGGATTTCAGGTCAAGAAGACCGACTTTACACCTGGATTGATCGGTTCCGAAATGCGTCCGTCAGGACAATTGAGGGCATCGATCAGTAATCTGATCGATGAAGGCGGATCATACATAATCGTCAGTTCGGGATCCGACACTTCAGATTCAGCGTTGAGCGCTAGAATAGAGGCTATGCGGTCCGCCGTGGCCGACAAAGCCGGGCATGCCGGGGTTCACCTTGATTTCTATGATCGGAACCGCCTTGCGACCTGGATCCGGGGCCATCCGGGGCTGGCCATGTGGGTTAGGCAAAAAACTGGTCGCGGGATATCTGGTTGGCAAGCTTATGCTTCATGGGCGGCGTCCCCCAACGGTGTTCAAGACGAGTATTTGGTTGACGATAAGGTGCGATTGCACGCTGGCATTGTAGACGATAAAGGCTTCGACGTTGCGCAGGGTATCGATCGTATTCGCGATTGCTTGCGTGGAATTCGCGGTGTTGTCCGGCTTACAGGATTATCTGGTGTTGGAAAGACACGTCTCGTACAGGCGCTATTTGACACGCGGGTCGGTCAGATTCCGTTAGATCCAGCGTCGGTGATTTATACCGACATGAATGACAACCCGTCTCCGCAGCCGATGGGCATGGCATCTGACCTGATCGCCTCGCAGACGCGTGCGGTTTCCGCACTTGATTATCAGCTTTGCGAGGATGTTCTCGAAGAAGCGCTAGGGCACCAGACACTCGGCGCCTGGTTCCCCGTTTTACAGGCTTCCATTAAGGTATCTGCGGCAGGTGCTAAGCGATTGATACGTGCCGTGACTTTGGGAAAAGCGCGAGTTGGCGCATTCCGTTCTTTAGGACATGGGAGCTCTTCCGATTCCATAAGTGGCGACGACCTGCGAACAATTGTTGGGTCGCTTGCAAAGCAAGAACACGGATATGGTATAGCGTGTGATATTCTATGGATGCGGTTACATTTAGACTCTGACCAAAGCAAAAATAATCCGCCTGAGCTTATTGAAGCGGGCCGTGATCTGCTTTCATTTCCTGTCTTCAGCGATCGTGAGAGCATGCGCGATCATCACCTAAAGGCCATCGCCAGCTCTTGTTTGCCGGGTGTAGAGGGTGAGTCAGCGACGCGACTGCTTTGCGAAAAAATAAAGCTTGGATTTGTGGATTACACTTTTCGTGCATTTAATCATGAACAGTTGCTCCGTTGTGTTTTTCAGGTTCAGCCGAAAATTGCTCTCGATGTATTCTTTGGGGCGGTTGAAGAAGACGAAGAAGGCGTTGACTTAGGCGTCGATGATTTTGATGACCCCTCGGATTTTTGGCCTAATCCGCTGGATGGTATTGCGACTAACGATCTTTTTTTGTGGTGTGATGAGAGACCTGCTCAGCGATATATCGCTCTATCTCGCGCTGTTTCGTATCAAGCCGTACCTAGAGGCGCGAACGCTGAGTGGACCGATCTTGCAATTGAAATGCTGAAGCGGGCTCCAAATCCCGTGGCTGTTTTGGAAAAGTTCGTAGATCGATTTTCTCCAAGAAGTTGGTCGGGTTCGCGTGCAGCGATCTTAGAATCGCGCTTTGGGCTGCTTGATCGTTTTAGTGGCTCAGATGACCCATCCATCGCGAATTTTGTCGAACAAATCCGACCTAAATTGATGGAGGAAGCTACTCGAATGCGAAAATGGGAAGATGAATGGGACAGCAGGCGTGACGAGCGGTTCGAATAGTAGAACATGATGAAAAAGCTGAGTCCGAGTGTGTGAGGTCAAATGCTAACGGGCACTTTTTACGCCCCTCGTGCATATTGCTGCCCTTGTGCGGGCTATTCGCTACATGGGCCTTCGCTCTCACTCACCGCCGCCTGCCGCGCGGTCGCAGCGCCGGTGGGGTCCTCCACCGGCGGTTTCGTGTCGACCTGCATATCCATCGCCTCCTGCCGCTCCGCCGCCAGATCCATGCCGCCTCGGCACATTTCTTTCAGGGCGGCGCGCAGCGCTTCGTCGCGGCTGAGGGTTTGTGCTGCGCAGCGCGATTCCTCATCGGTCGGGCGGCGGCGGTGGCAGCCCTGAACTTCAGAGGAGTGCGGTCCGTCGAATTTCTCGTTCTCCTTTCAGCCGAACCTGTAAGGATGGCTTACAAGTTGCTTCCAGTGCCAGTTCGCTCTGCTCATAGATGGCGAGCAGATGCTGTGTGATTTTTTGCGGGGCGGTGTAGAACAGCCGCGTAATTCGCGCTTGGGTCAGTCCTGCCCTCCACCGGCTGCATCTGCCACGCATCCCTACCATCCTCGGTACGGTAGAAGATGGGTTCGCCTTCGCACGACGCCTATCGCCTCCGCCGCGGGCCCCTTGGCCGCAGCGCCGGATGATCCCGCTCCGGCGGCGTATGGGCGTCTTCCAGCAGCGCCATCGCGGCGTTGGGGATGCGGTCGATCCTGACGCCGCCGTAGCGCATCTGCGTCAGCGCGCGGCGGATCGCGGTGTCGCGGTCGTCCCACTCCTGCCCGGTGCGCGGCGCCGGACCGGGCTTGCCGGGCCGGCCACGGCCCTTGACGTAGAGCCGCGCCATTTGCAGCACCTGCATGGCCTCGATCAGCCGGTCGAGATCGACCGAGGGGTTCTCCCACAGCTCCTGGACGCAGCGCTCGGCTAGCAGATGCAGCCTCGCCCCGAGCATGCGCAGCTTGAGCCTGCGGCCGGCACGCGCGGTCGGCACGGTGTCAGAGGCCCGCGGCGCAAACGGGTGACGCTGCCAGCCGCCCTCACGGGCCCAGCGCCCGACGGTGCCATGGCTGGCGCCGGTCTTCGCCGCGATCTGCTTGTAGGTCAGCGTAGTCTGCTCGATCAGGCGGCGCACCGAAGCGACCGTGGCATTGGTGTGCAATCGCTTCGAGCCCTTGGGGCGGCCGCCCGGAACCGGCGGCGGTCCGTCATCCACCGCAGCCGGCGCCAGCCGCTCCACGGAGGAGGCGATGACGCGAATGTTGGGGGTGAACAGGGGAACGAGAGGATAGGGCATGCTGACTCCCTTTTGGCCGCGGCCCGATCGAATGATGGAATATATGCCTATATCGGGAAAACGCAAGCGGGCCGCGGCGGTGCTTCCGGGGCGTGAGCGCGCCAGCGCGAGCGAACCCGGAACCCCGAGATGAGACGATGAACATCTCGAGGTTCCGGGTCTGCACTCCGAGCGGCTCCGCCGCTCGAAGCGCATCCTCAGACACGCCAATTGGCGTGTCGGGGAATGACAGTGTTGGGCTTACGCGCCCACTCTTCCCCGTGCCCCCGTAATCTCCAACGCCTTCACCCTTGACGCCAGTGTGGTCGGCTTGAGATCAAGCATATCCGCCGCGCCGCCGGGGCCGAAGACCTTGCCGTTGCAGGCAGTCAGTGCCGCGACGATGTTTCCGCGCTCGAAATCACGCATGTCGGCCGACGTCATCACCGCCGGCTTCGCCTCAGCCTTCGCGCGGCCGGCCCCCGCCGATACATGCACCCCCGGCGCGTCGGGCAGGTCGATGCGCAAGTGCCCGTTCTGCGCCAGGATCGCGGCGCGCTCGATGACGTTCTGCAGTTCTCGGACATTGCCGGGCCAGTCGTAACGCGACAGCCGCCGCGCACCGCCTTCCGACGAAGGTGGTCTTGCCCTCGGCATTGACGCCGTAGCGCCGACGCCTCAGCTTCACGCGCTGACCTCGCAACCCCCGAATTCCATAGCCCAGGAGAACTACCATGATCCGTTCCGACCTCACCGAAAGACTGCTCGACATCAAGCGCGACAACGAGTGGAGCTGGAAGCACATCTGCGAGAAGATCGGCGGCCATTCCGAGGTGCTGATCATCGGCGCGATCCTCGGCAACATGAAACTGACAAAACCGCAGGCCGCCGCCGCCGGCGAACTGTTCGGGCTCACGAAGAGCGAGATCGCGATGCTCAACGAGGTGCCGATGCGCGCGGAGAACGTCCAGATGCCGCCGACCGATCCCCTGATCTATCGCTTCTACGAGATGGTGATGGTGAACGGCCCGGCGTGGAAGGCGCTGATCGAGGAGGAATTCGGCGATGGCATCATGTCGGCGATCGACTTCGACATGGTGATGGCGCGCCTGCCCAACCCGAAGGGCGACCGCGTGCAGATCACGATGTCCGGCAAATTCCTGCCGTACAAGTACTATGGGGCTACGGGGAATAACCAGGAGTATGGGTTCAAGGAGGAGTAGGGGGCAACACAGGCGCCGCAGACTCTTCCCTCTCCCCTTGTGGGAGAGGGTGGCTTCGCAAAGCGAAGACGGGTGAGGGGGCGTGCCGCGCTCTTACCCCTCATCCGACGCGGACTTCGTCCGCGCCACCTTCTCCCACAAGGGGAGAAGGAAGAAAGGACCGCTGCTCCGCGCTATGTGGTGGCCTCAGCGATCCTCCGGCGCGATATCCCGCACCTGCGCCGACAGCGCGGCGATATCGTCGAGACTGTAGTTCAGCCGCCGCCGCGTCACCGACCCCGGCCTTGTAGCGACGGACAGCCCGGGGCGCCATGCGGTGGCCGGCCGGATCGGCCGCGGTGCAAATCCGCCGCCGCAATTCGGGCAGACGTTGTATAGTTTGCCCTCGACGCACGCCGCGCAGAACGTGCATTCGAACGTGCATATCCGTGCGTCAGTGGCCGCCGGCGGCAGATCCTTGTCGCAATACTCGCAGTTCGGTCGAAGCTCCAGCGCCATTGTGGGTCTCCTTGGGTCGGCGGTCGTTGACGACATCGCGGATGGCGATCATCAGGCCAGAGCGCGCTTTCATGGGGGCGGCCTCGGCCGGTGAGGTCTCCAGGGCGTCCCGGATGCTGTCGAAACGCTATTCGGTCATGATCGATCTCCCCGCATCGGTTCAGCAAGCGTAACCGGCATGCGAAGCGACATGCGGGTTTTGTTTGTTGGCGTCGGCAGCCAAAGGCAACGCGGGCGTGACGCGGGGCGTCGGCGCGCCAAGCTGCCGCCCCCGCGAACGGGGGGACCCATGCGCTCCGCAGTTGCGAGGCGGCGGAACGGCTGACACCTGCACGCCTTCGGGAGGACGGAGGCTATGGGTCCCGGCTCGGCGTGCGCCGTTTGGTGCAGCGGTCGGGAACGACAATGGAGAGGTTGGCGTCCGGCACACGATGGCCCCTTGCGGTGAGCATCGCCATCCGGAAACGCTGCGTTTCCAAAGCGCCTATGTTCCCGCGGCAATTTGCGCCTAGATAGGAGGTCACACCCGCCTCCATCCCCCGAGCACCCCTTCTCATGAAAAACATCGGCTTCCTCTCCTTTGGCCACTGGACCCCGTCGTCGCAGTCGCAGACCCGCTCGGCGGCCGATGCGCTGCTGCAATCGATCGATCTCGCCGTCGCGGCCGAGCAATTGGGGGCCGACGGCGCGTATTTCCGGGTGCATCATTTCGCGCGGCAGCTGGCCTCGCCGTTTCCGCTGCTGGCGGCGGTCGGCGCGCGCACCCAAAAGATCGAGATCGGCACCGCCGTGATCGACATGCGCTACGAGAACCCGCTCTACATGGCGGAGGATGCAGGCTCCGCCGACCTCATTTCAGGTGGCCGGCTGCAGCTCGGCATCTCCCGCGGCTCGCCGGAGCAGGTGATCGACGGCTACCGCCATTTCGGCTACGCGCCGCCCGAGGGCATGACGGACGCCGACATGGCGCGGCACCACACCGAGGTGTTTCTCGACGTGCTCGAAGGCAAAGGCTTTGCGCAGCCGAACCCGTCGCCGATGTTTCCCAATCCGCCCGGCCTTCTGCGGCTCGAGCCACATGCGGAAGGTTTGCGCGAGCGCATCTGGTGGGGCGCCTCGACCAATGCGACGGCGGAGTGGGCGGCCAAGCACGGCATGAACCTGCAGAGCTCGACCTTGAAGATCGACGAAAACGGCAAGCCGTTCCATGTGCAGCAGGCCGAGCAGATCCGGCTGTATCGCGACGCGTGGAAGGCGGCGGGGCACACGCGCACGCCGCGCGTCTCGGTGTCGCGCAGCATCTTCGCGCTGATGAACGACATGGACCGCGCGTATTTCGGCAGCGACGGTAAGGACAGCGACAAGGTCGGCTATCTCGGCGGCGCCGAGCGCGCGATCTTCGGCCGCAGTTTCGCGGCGGAGCCGGAGGTGCTGATCGAACAGCTGCGCGGCGACGAGGGGATTGCGGAAGCCGACACGCTGCTGCTGACGGTGCCGAACCAGCTCGGCGTCGACTACAACGCGCACGTGATCGAGGCGATCCTGAAGCACGTCGCGCCGGCGCTGGGCTGGCGCTGAGGCGCCGACCCCTCATGGTGAGAGCGCGCCTGTTGGCGCGCTCTCGAACCACGGGGGATGAACAGCCCTCGCCCTTCGAGACGGCGCAAGGGCGCCTCCTCAGGGGGAGGGGGCCGTCGTCTAAGTCCCGGCCTTCACCTGCGCGATGGCCTGCGCCATCAGCTCGTCCATCTTGACGCGAATCGAGGCCTCGGTGGCGGCGATGCCCTTGGCGGTCAGGTCGCCCAGCACCTTGCGCACCACGTCGCCGTCGCCGGCTTCCTCGAAATCGGCGGCGACCACTTCCTTGGCATAGGCCGCCGCAGCGTCGCCGGTGACGCCGAGTTGTTCGGCGGTCCACAGGCCGAGCAGCTTGTTGCGGCGGGCCTCGGCCTTGAATTTCAGGCTTTCATCGAGCGCAAACTTGTTCTCGAAGGCGTCGCCGCGCTTGTCGAATGATGACATGGTTAAGGTCCGTTCGATGGAGAAAGGTAACGGCGTCAGGCGTTGTGAATGCCGGCCCAGTCCCTAGATAGAGACGGCGGGCAGCGCTCACAACGGGCGCAAGGTCGCAGGTACGGCAAATGCGGGACGGTAAAACCCGTGCACTGTGGCCGCTGCGGATTGTGTCGGCGGGAGCGATCGGCTAGGTTGCCGGCAGGCCCGGTTCTTGTTTCGTTTCCAGTCCCGTTCTCCATCCGGTTCCTGGCCGTCACGGCAGCTCCGTCGTGGGTCGATCCTCTACTCGGAGCACACCATTCCCATGGATTTCAACAACACACGGTACATCCCCATGAGCCGTCGACGTCGCATTTATGAAGGCAAAGGCAAGGTCCTGTATGAGGGCCCCGAGCCGGGCACGCTGATTCAGCACTTCAAGGACGACGCGACCGCGTTCAATGCCAAGAAGCATCAGGTGATCGAGGGCAAGGGCGTCCTCAACAACCGGATCTCGGAATACCTGTTCCAGCATCTGAACGACATCGGCGTCCCCACCCACTTCATCCGCCGCCTCAACATGCGCGAACAATTGATTCGCGAAGTCGAGATCGTGCCGCTGGAAGTCGTGGTGCGTAACGTCGCGGCGGGTTCCCTGTCGCAGCGGCTCGGCATCGAGGAAGGCACCCAGCTGCCGCGCTCGATCATCGAGTTCTATTACAAGAACGACCAGCTCAACGACCCGATGGTCTCGGAAGAGCACATCACCGCGTTCGGCTGGGCCACGCCGCAGGAAATCGACGACATCA
>NZ_JAQGJT010000218.1 GCF_028290495.1 Tardiphaga sp. | reverse complement strand
CTCCGAACGCTGAAAGGTACCCCGCCAGGTGGCCTGCGACGTCACTGGATTCTGTCACCTTCACGGGGATAGCCACATCGATCGGCCCAGAGAGCAAGAAGAGCAGCAACGAAACCCCAACCAGGAGCAGCACGGTTCTCGACCGGAGCATGGCACTGAAACCCGCGGCGCGGTGGACTGGCTCCGATGCGGAGGGCGCCCTCTCGGGATCCCGGATGCCGAATGCGTACACGGCAACGAGAACGAGGAAGGTGAGTGCGTCGAGGCCGATAACAAAGCTCGGGTGGATGAAGCCCAGCAGTGCCGCGGCGACAAGAGGCCCAGTCACGTAGGCGCCCTCGAGGATGACGTTCGCGGCCGAGTTGCCCATCTGCGTGTGCGTCGCGGGAACCAGCTCGTCGAGGAGCACGTACCTGCCCGCCTTCCCCCACGCGCTAAGCAATGAAGACACGGCGATCAGGGCGAGCAATACTGGGAGATTCAGGACATCCAACGCATAGGCGACCGGAACGGCAAGCAGGAAGCATGCCCGCCATAACCCGTCGACGATCGCGAGACGCCGGCCGCTCACCGTTCTGACGAAACGAGCCAGGACAATCGAGCCCGCCGCCGCTGGCAAGCTGTACGCCGCGATCGCCCATGAAACGGCCACAGCCCGCATGCTCGGCGCTGCCAGGTCGAGGGTGAGCCAGGTAATCGCCAGCGTGCTCAACCCGTCGCCGAAACTCGAAACACCGATGCCGAAGAGGAGGCGGCGCAACGGTTTGATGTGCAACACAGCGGCGTAGGGTGTGGTGAAACGCTGCGACACTCGACCTCCATGGAGATGTGCGAACGGGCGGCTTGGTCGGAGCGGATGACTAAGCGAGTATACCTCAACAAAGTGGAGCGATGAGCGCGAGCCCTGCTCGGTCGCGATGTTGGTGGCACTCGTGACGCCTTTGGTCGCCCTCGCTGGTTAGCCGAACGTTCGTGCCCGTGCGTTCCCAAAAGTACGGAGCCGCTCCTTCTTTTTGGAAACGGTTGGGCGTCAGGTGGTCCCGTATTCCTGATGTCGCCGTATCCGCCAAGAACCGTCGACGGCCAGCCAAAGTACGGCCCCATGCACGCTGACTTAGCCCGAGCGCCCAGAATGGACTCGTGACTCGACGCGGCCTAATCCTCTTTGCGGCCCTGGGGCTCGCATGGGGCATCCCATATCTCTTCATCAAGGTGGCCGTTGCCGAGCTGGATCCGGGGATGCTGGTGCTGGCACGTTCGGCGATCGCCGCCGCCCTGCTGCTTCCGCTGGCGATATTCCGTCACGAAATCGGTCCGGTGCTGCGCCGGTGGAGACCGATGCTGGTGTACACCGTCGTGGAGATCGTCATCCCCTGGGGGTTCCTGAGCACAGCGGAGCAGCACCTGCCGAGTTCGACTGCAGGACTCCTGCTGGCCGCGGTGCCCCTTGCCGGAGTGGCCGTCGCGTTCGCGATCGGCCGCCCCCCGCGGTTGTCCGGGCAAAACTGGTGGGGAATCGGAGTCGGCATGCTCGGAGTCGCCGCACTGGTCGGGCTCGACCTCGGGGGATCGGACCTGACAAGCGTCGGCGAGATGGCATTGGTCGTGGTGGGTTACGCGCTCGGCCCGGCGATTCTGTCTCGATGGATGCCGGACGTTCCCGGAGTCGGAATCGTCGCGGTATCCCTGGCCGGCGCCGCAATCGCCTACATCCCGATCGTCGTGCTGACCGGCAGCTGGCCCGCCGTCTGGCCGTCCGCGCCGGTCACCATTGCCATTGCCGTCCTCGCCGTCGTCTGCAGTGCGCTTGCGTTTCTGCTCATGGTCGGCCTGATCGCCGAGATTGGGCCGGTGAAGGCGACGACGATTACCTACGTCAATCCGGCAGTGGCGATTCTGGCCGGGGCGGTTGTGCTCGGTGAGCGGATCACGGTGTGGGCGATCGTCGGGTTTGCGCTGGTGCTCGCCGGTTCCTGGCTCGTCACGCGACGGCGGTAGCAACCTGTCGCTCCGTCTGACCCCGGGGGTGCGCCAGCTCAGCAGGAGTGACGAACGGACAACCCGCGTCGTCGCGGCTCAGTGGTCGCCGGGCGGCGCCTACGGCAGCGGGCCGCGCCGCGCCGCTAGGCCGGCAAAGAGGGCGTAAAGCAGCGGGAGCGCAGATGCGGCCATGACGACGGTTCCAAATACGACATCCTGGGACCGAAGCAGGATGCCGCCGATCAGCAGGGCGGCGAAGACGACTGCCGAGATGATCTGCCGTCCCGTTCGCTCGAGGCTGCTGAGGCGACGCTCGACGCGAGGCGTCTGCGCCGAGATCCTGCCCTGTTCGATCTGAGTCGTGAGGTTGTCGAGCCTCTGGGGCAGGCGAGCGATGACGCCCGCAAATGACAGCGCCTGCTTTGCGACCGTTTGGAGCAGGTTGCCGCCTTCTGCTCGGATCAGCTGGGCCGAATAGGGCTCGACGGCGTTCCAGATATTGAAGGCGGGGTCGAGGGAGCTGCACATCCCCGAGGTCAGCGACATCGCGCGGATGATGAGGAGGAAATGCTCAGGCAGCTGAAACGGCAGCGACCGCACGACATCGCCAAACTCGGTGGCGAACGCGCGGAACTCGCGCGGATCGACCTCCTGCAACTCGGCGAAACCCATCCCGCCGAACCGGGCCAACAGCTTCGTCATCGCGAGCTCGAGCTCCGCGGTGTCCGCGGACGGCAGGAGCACGCCCACTTCGCGGATGCCGTCCACCATCCCCTTGCCGTCGCGCGACGCGGCCGCGATGAGTAGCTTCTGAAGGCCGTGACGAAGGGCCGCGGGCACCTCACCCATCATCCCGAAGTCGATGAAAGTGAACTTCCAGGCGCGACTGACACCTGCCGCCGATGCACCGTCGCTGCTGAGCGGCGTGACGAAGATGTTGCCGGGATGCGGGTCGGCGTGGAAGTAGCCGTGGACGAAAAGCTGGTCGAACATGACGGCCGCGAACTCCATTGCAACTTCGGAGGGGTCGATGCCAGCCGCGCGCAGCCCCTCGACATCGTTGATCTTGATGGCGGTCACATCCTGCAGGGTCAGCACCCGTCGCGTCGTACGCTCCCACACCAACTCTGGAACGCTGACTCGCTCGTCGCCCGTGAAGTCCTCGGCAAACCGCTCGGCGCCGGCCGCCTCGTGGAGGTAGTCGATTTCCTCGAGGCTCGTCACCGCGAATTCCTCGACCAGGGCGGGCACGTCGACCCGATCCGCCACCAGCCGCACGCGGCTGAGCCAGCCGGCCACCCGGCGGAGCGCGCTGAGGTCGACAGCAACGATCGAACCGATGCCCGGTCGCTGGATCTTCACGACGACGTCGAGCAAGCCTGTCTCTGCAGCATCGAGTTCTGATAGCCGAGCACGGTGCACCTGACCGAGGGATGCGGCCGCGAGCGGCACCTCCTCGACAAACGAGAACGCACGCTCGAGCGTCATGCCCAGCTCGGCTTCGGCGACGGTGCGGATGCCCGCGAACGGCGCTGGCGGAACCTCGTCCTGCAGACCCTCGAGCTCCTTCGTGATTTCGGGCGGCAGCACGTCGAGCCGTGACGACATGAACTGACCGACTTTGATCATCAGCCCGCCCAGCTCGATCGCGAGCAGGTGAAACCGCTGCGCAATGCGCTGTAGACGCGCCGACCTGCCCCGTGCTGCGAGCCGCGCGAGCCCCACCCGTGGGAGAAACAGTTCGTACCACCAGGTCTGCACCAGACAGCGGGCGGCGAACCACAGGATTCTGCGCGAGCGGGCGCGCATGTTCCCGGCGTCGGTCATCCAGTCTCCTTAACGCCGACGTGGTGTGAGCACGTGGTCAATCCTGGGCGAGGATGGAGTAGAGCTTACGTCGCGCCTCATCCAGCACGGCAACAGCCTGCTTGACATGCTCGGGGTTGCCGGAGC
>NZ_JAQGJT010000124.1 GCF_028290495.1 Tardiphaga sp. | reverse complement strand
GGCCACCGCATCCATTACGACCGCGACTATGTCACCAAGGTCGAGTTCTATCCCGGCCTGGTGTTTCACGGTCCGATGCAGGCGGCACTGCTGGTGGAGCTGTCCGCGAAGCTGCATGGCGGCAAGCCGCCGGCGAAGTTCAGCTATCGCGGCGTGCAGCCATTGTTCGACGGCGCGGAATTCTCGGTGAATGCCAACGAGACCGCCGATGGGCTTGAGGTCTGGACCGCCAACGACAAGGGCGCGCCAACCATGAAGGCGACGGCGAGCTGGTAGAAGCAAGCGCTGTCATTCCGAGAGCGCGCGCGGCGCGAGCCGAGCGCGAACCCGGAACCTCGAGATGTTCATCCCATCTCCGGATTCCGGGTCTCCATCAGCCGGCTCCGCCGTCTGCTGCATCCCGGAATGACAATCGCGGAGCGCGCAGCCCTCGCCGATAGTTGACTCCCGTGCCCATCCCCTGATCAATCGTCCCCAAATTCAATCGCGGCGAGTTCAACGCCGCACTCTGGGGAAATGCCATTGGCCCGTAACACCACAAAACCCGCGAAAAAATCCGTCACCGTCAAGGACGCCACCCTCGACCTGATCCGTGCGTTCGGCATCAAGAAGGTGTTCGGCAATCCCGGCTCCACCGAACTGCCGTTCCTGTCGGACTGGCCGGACGACATCGACTATGTGCTCGGCCTGCAGGAGGCCACCGTGATCGGCATGGCCGACGGCTATGCGCAGGCGACGCGCAATGCGGCGTTCGTCAATCTGCATTCCGCTGCCGGCGTCGGCCACGGGCTCGGCAACATCTATACCGCACATCGCAACCAGACCCCGATGGTTATCACTGCCGGCCAGCAGGCGCGCAGTATCCTGCCGCTGCAGGCGTTTCTCTATGCCGAGCGCGCCTCGGAATTCCCGCGGCCTTACGTCAAGTACAGCGTCGAGCCGGCCCGCGCCGAGGACGTCCCCGCGGCGATCGCACGGGCCTATTACGTGGCGATGCAGCCGCCCTGCGGCCCGACCTTCGTATCGGTGCCGATCGACGACTGGACCCATCCGGCGCAGCCGATTGCGGCGCGCGCGATCAGCCGGGACATCGGCCCCGATGCCGCCGCGATGCACGAGCTTGTCGCCGCGCTCGGCAACGCCAAAAACCCCGCATTGATCGTCGGCCCCGCCATCGATCGCGCGCAGGCCGTGGACCTGATGGTGCAGGTTGCTGAGAAAACCAGAGCAGCCGTCTGGGTCAGTCCGTTTTCGGCGCGCTGCAGTTTCCCGGAACGCCATCCGCAATTTTGCGGCTTCCTGCACGCCTCGCCGGCGCAGCTCTCCGATGCGCTGCGCAAGCATGACGTGGTGGTGGTGATCGGCGCGCCAGTGTTTACCTTTCATGTCGAGGGCCATGCACCGATCTTCGACGGCGACACCACGATCTTCCAGATCACCGACGACGCGACCTCGGCCGCGGTGATGCCGCTCGGCAGCAGTATCATCGCCACGATGAAGCCGGCGCTTTCGATGCTGCTCGACCTGCTGCCCGCGACAAAGCGCGCCGTCGCCACCGGGCGCATTCTCCCGCCCGCCCCCGTCGCTGCCGATCCGATCCCGATCGACTACCTCCTGCACACGCTGGCGCAGGCGATGCCGGATGATGCGATGCTGGTCGAGGAAGCGCCGTCGCACCGCCCGGCGATGCAGAAATTCATGCCTATGCGCGGCGCCGACTGCTTTTATACGATGGCCTCGGGCGGGCTCGGCCACTCGCTGCCCGCCTCGGTCGGCATGGCACTGGCGCATCCCGATCGCCGCACGGTCTGCCTGATCGGCGACGGCTCGGCGATGTATTCGATCCAGGCGCTGTGGACCGCCGCCCAGCGCAAGCTGCCGCTGACCGTCGTAGTCATCAACAACGCCGGCTACGGCGCGATGCGCTCGTTCAGCCAGGTCATGCAGGTGCGCAATGTTCCGGGGCTGGACCTGCCCGGTCTCGACTTCGTGCAGATTGCGCAAGGAATGGGCTGCGATGCCGTTCGCGTGAGCAATGCTGCGGATCTCGCGCCTGCGTTGTCACGCAGCCTGCAACACGCAGGCGTCAGCCTTGTCGAAGTCATCGTCGATTCCGCCGTCCCCGTGCTATATGGCAAAAAGCACTGAGGCACGGAATCACGGAATTATTTGATGACGAAGCAAGTCAAGGACACGCCAGCGAAATCGCACAGCTCTCACTGGGGCGCTTTTTCTGGCCAATGGGTCGATGGCAAGCTGGTCATTACGCCGCACCCGATCGATCCCGATCCGAACCCGATCATCCAGAATTTTCCCGAGGCGCTGCGCCACAAGGCGCGCATCGCCAAGCCGATGGTTCGTCGCGGCTGGCTCGAAAACGGCCCCGGCCCGGATGATCGTCGCGGCCGCGATGAATTCGTCGAGATGGAATGGGACGAGGTATTCGACCTGCTCGGCGGCGAGCTGAAGCGCGTCAAGGACCAGCACGGCGCCAAGGCGATCTATGGCGGTTCCTATGGCTGGTCATCAGCCGGCCGGTTTCATCACGCGCAGAGCCAGATCCACCGCTTCCTCAATGTCGCCGTCGGCGGCTATGTGCGCTCGGTCAACAGCTATTCGGCCGGCGCCTCGACGGTGCTGATTCCGCATATCCTCGGCAACTACGAGGACATGACCCGGCGCAATATCGGCTGGGACGAGGTCGTCGAGCACACCGACATCGTGCTCGCCTTCGGCGGCATGAATGTGAAGAATTCCCGCGTCGCGGGCGGCGGCATCAGCCGCCACACCGAGCATGGCGACATGATCAAGGCGAGCCAGCGTGGCGCGCAGTTCGTGCTGATCTCGCCGTTGAAGAGCGACCTGCCCGACGAAGTAAACCAGGAATGGCTGCCGGCGCGCCCCGGCACCGACGTGGCGCTGATGCTCGGCATCGCGCACACCGCGGTGACGGACGGCACCCATGACCGCGCCTTCCTCGACAGCCACAGCCACGGCTGGGATATTTTCGAGGACTATCTGATGGGCCGCAGCGACGGCCTGCCGAAGGACGCCGCCTGGGCCTCCGGGATCACCGGGCTCAAGGCGGACGACATTCTGGCGCTGGCGCGACGCCTGCCCGGCAAGCGGGCCTTGTTTGTGGTCGCGCATTCGCTGCAGCGCGCCAGGCACGGCGAGCAGCCGGTGTGGATGGCTTCGGTACTGTCGGCTATGTTCGGCCAAAGCGGCCTGCCCGGCGGCGGCTTCGGCTACGCGCTCGGCGCCATCGCCAACTACGGCCGCCGCCAGAATGCGGTGCCGATCGCCGGCCTGCCGCAGGGCAAGAACGGCGTCTCCGACTTCATCCCGGTGGCGCGCATCAGCGACATGCTGCTCAATCCCGGCGCGCCGTTCGACTACAACGGCTCGAAGATGAACTACCCGGATATCAAGCTGGTGTACTGGGCCGGCGGCAATCCGTTCCATCACCATCAGGATCTCAACCGCCTGAAGCGTGCCTTCGCGAAGGTCGATACGCTGGTGGTGCATGACCTCGCCTGGACCGCCACCGCGCGTCACGCCGACTTCGTGCTTCCTTGCACCATGACGCTGGAGCGCGACGACATCGGCAGCTCGCAAACCGATCCGATGATGGTCGCGATGCACCAGATGGCGGAGCCGTTCGGCGAAGCGCGCGACGACTACGCGATCTTCACCGGCCTCGCCGAGCGCCTCGGCGCAAGCGACGCCTTCACCGAAGGCCGCAGCCCGCGCGAATGGCTGCAGCATCTCTACCAGCCGACCTATGACGGGCTGAAGGCCAAGGGACTGGATGCGCCGGACTTCGACGCCTTCTGGGCGGCCGGCGAAGTGATGCTGCCGCAGCTGCCGCTGGACGGCGGCACGCTGCGCGCATTCCGCGAGGATCCGGTCGGCAAGCCGCTGCCGACGACCAGCGGCAAGATCGAGATCTATTCGACCACCATCGCCGGCTTCAACTATGCGGATTGCCCCGGCCATCCCACCTGGATGGCGCCGGAAGACATGGTGGACGAGGTGAGCCCGTTGCAGCTGGTCGCCAACCAGCCGGCGTCGCGACTGCACAGCCAGTTCGATTTCGGCGGCCATAGCGCGGCCGAAAAACGCCGCGGCCGCGAAGTCGCGCGCCTGAACCCGAAAGACGCGGAAGCACGGGGCATCAGGGACGGCGATATCATCAAGCTGTTCAACCCGCGCGGCTCGTGCCTTGCCGCCGTCGTCGTCACCGAAGACGTGATGGCCGGCGTCGTGCAGCTGCCGACCGGCGCCTGGTACGATCCGCAGGACCCGACCGAGGAGATGTCGCTCTGCGTGCACGGCAATCCCAACGTTCTGACGCGGGATACCGGCACGTCCAGTCTGGCACAGGGCTGCACGGGGCAGTTGACCACCGTGAATGTCGAGAAATTCACCGGCAACCTGCCGCCTATCCAGGCCTTCGATCCGCCGGTCCCGGTGATCCGGCCGAAGCCGCCGAAGCTCGAAGCGGCGGAATAGCCCTTTCTTACCCTCCCCTTTTGAGGGGGCGGGCCGGCCAGCAGTCCGCAAAGCGGATGCGGAACAGGGTGGGGTGCCCTCCCCTCTATTCACTTCTCCCCGAACTCTTCCCGCATCTTCGCCTGGATCTTGGCCATGCCGCCGATCCAGCGGTCGTAGTTCTCGGTCTTCTTGCGCATGTAGTCGATCACCTGCGGGTGCGGCAGGATCAGGAAGGTTTCTGCCTCGATCCCGGCCAGCGCATCCTGCGCCACCTTGAGCGGCGTGAGATCGCCATCGCCGGATTGCGGGCCCTTCGGGATCGACTTCAGCATGTTGGTCTCGACGCCCTGCGGGCACAGGATCGAAACCTTGATGCCGTCCGCGCGGTGCGAGATCGCGAGATTTTCCGCAAAGCCCACTGCCGCGTGTTTGGTCGTCGAATAGGCCGGGCTGCCAACCTGCGACAGCAGGCCCGCCGCCGAAATCGTGTTGAGGAAGTATCCGCCACCGCGCGCTTTCATCAGCGGGATCAGGTGCCGCGCGGCATAGACATGGGCCATCACATGGATCGCCCAGCTCTTTTCCCAAGGCTCATCCGACGTGCCGCCGGCGTTCACCGTCAGCGGATCGAAGCCGCCGCCGATCCCGGCGTTGGAGCAGAACAGCGCAATCGGCCCGAACTGCTTCTCGGTCTCGGCGATCACATGCGCAATATCCGCCTCGCGGCCGACGTCGCACCGAAACGCGGCGCCATCGATGGACTCCGCGACAGCCGTCGCACGCTCAAAATCGAGATCGACGACGACAACTTTCGCAGCCCCTGCTTTGTGGAACGTCTCACACAGCGCCTGGCCGATGCCATTGGCGCCACCGGTCACGACGACGACCTTGCCGGTCACCTGCATGCCGCACTCCCCTGAAGTTTCTTAGGTGCTCAGCACCATGTCGAGCACGGCCGTATAGTGGCATGCGGCGCCGAGCAGGACAAAAGAATGCCAGATTGCATTCTGGAAGCGCAGCCGCTGCCAGGCGTGGAACACGACGCCAAGCGTATACAGCGCGCCGCCGATCGCGATGAACCACACCGCCAGCGTCGGCAGCGTGGTGAACACCGCATCATAGGCCATCAGGCCGGACCAACCCATCGCCAGATACAGCAGCACGGCGAGACGGTCGAAACGGCCGGGATAATTCAGCTTGATCACAATGCCGAGCGCGGCCACGCCCCACACCCCGGCGAGCAACGCGGCGGCCAGCCAGCCATCCTTCATCTGCGCAAAGAACGGCGTGTAGGTCGCGGCGATCAAGAGATAGATCGCAGAATGATCGAACCGGCGCAGCTGCCATTTGCGCGGCGACACCGGCCACAGATTGTAGGCGGCGGAAAAGCCGAACATCGCCAGCAGGCCGGCGGCATAGACCGAAGCGGTCACGATCTCATAGGCGGAAGCGAAAACCGCGGCGAGCACGATCAACGCCGTGGCGGCAACCAGACCGAAGGAGACGCCAAGTCCGTGGACGATGCCGTCGGCGATCAACTCGGCGCGGTCGTAGTTCCAGCGGATCGCGCCTGCCACCCGATGGGCGGTATCGGTGGTCAGTTGCTTGAAGGTGAAAATCGCCATGAAGTCGACCCGGCCGCGTTGGTGAGCTTGCCCAAGCCCAGTAACGTTCAATAACTTTCCCCGTCGATTTCAGCGATAGATCATGGGCCGGCGCAGGTCAACGAAGCGCACGTGACAAGGTTGCGGCGTTTTGGCGACATGGTTGATTTTGGTCGGACAATCGCCATTTTTCGGAAGTCCGTCTGTCTCATTCTGCTCTGAGAGTTCTCCCCTCCATGCCCAGCCTGTCCGAACTCGTCGAAGAAGCCCGGCTGTCCGCCCGGGCGCTGCTGGATTATGGCGACGGTCTGTTCAATCCAACGCTGCGGCTCGGTGTCACCGGCCTTTCGCGCGCCGGCAAGACAGTATTCATCACCGCGCTGGTGCATGGCCTGACCCGCGGCGGCCGCTTTCCGGTATTCGAATCGCTCGCCACCGGGCGGATCGCGGGTGCGCGATTGTCGCCGCAGCCCGACGACGACATTCCGCGCTTCGCCTATGAGGAACATCTGCGCACCCTCATTGAGGAGCGGCGCTGGCCGAACTCGACCGTCGATATCAGCGAGCTTCGCCTCGTCATCGATTACCAGCGCAACAATGGTGCCGAGCGAAAGCTGACGCTGGATATCGTCGATTATCCCGGCGAGTGGCTGCTCGACCTTCCGTTGTTGAACAAAACCTACGAGGAATGGTCGGCCGAGAGTCTGGCGCTGTCGCGGCGGGGACCGCGCGCGCAACTGGCCGCCGCGTTCCTGGCGCATCTGGCGACGCTCGATCCCAACGCGCCGGAGAACGAGCAGGCCACGCTGATATCGGCCAGGCTTTTCACCGACTATCTGCGCGCCTGCCGCGACGATCGCTTCGCGATGAGCCTGCTGCCGCCCGGCCGCTTCCTGATGCCCGGCAATCTCGCGGGCTCACCGGCACTGACCTTCGCGCCGCTCGACCTGCCTGAAGGCCACGCGCAGGACGGCTCGCTATGGGCGATGATGCGCAGGCGCTATGAGGCCTACAAGGACGTGGTGGTGCGGCCGTTCTTCCGCGATCACTTCTCGCGGCTCGATCGCCAGATCGTGCTGGTCGATGCACTCTCTGCGTTCAACGCAGGTCCCGAAGCGTTGCATGATCTCGAAGCCGCGCTCGCCGGCATTCTCGATTGTTTCCGCATCGGCCGCAGCACGATCTTGAGCGCGCTGTTCCGGCCGCGCGTCGATCGAATCCTGTTCGCCGCGACCAAAGCCGATCACCTGCACCATCTCAGCCACGATCGGCTGGAAGCCGTGCTGCGGCGAACCGTCAGCAAGGCGGTGGCGCGTTCCGAACTGACGGGCGCTGCGGTCGATGTCGTGGCGCTTGCCGCTGTCCGCGCGACCAAGGAGGCGCTGGTGCAGCGCGGTCACGAGAAATTGCCGTCGATCATCGGCACGCCGGCCAAGGGCGAACTCGCCAATGGCGAGGCGTTCGACGGCGAAACCGAAGTCGCGACCTTTCCCGGCGACCTGCCGACCGATCTCGACAGGCTGTTTGAAGGCGGCGCGTTTCGCGGCCTGTCGACTGACGCAGCCGACAAGGCCGACTATCGCTTCCTGCGCTTTCGCCCGCCATTGCTTGAGCGCAACGGCAACGAGGAGCCGGCGCTGCCTCACATCCGCCTCGACCGCGCGCTCCAGTTCCTGATCGGAGACAGGCTGCAATGACCGAACGTTCGAACCCGCGGCGGCCGGCGACCTTCCGGCTCGACGATCCCCACGTCACCTTGATGGAGGCCGACGAGGATTCCGGCCGCCTCGCCCGCGGCGCGATCCGCATCACACCGGAGGCCGATCCGATGGCGATGCCGGTGGTGACCGAGACGACGCTTGTCGCCCGATCCGGCTTCCGCTGGGGCACCTTGTTCTGGAGCGCGCTCGGCGGTCTGGTGCTGATGGGCCTCGGGCTTGGCTTGGCCAATCTGGTCGAGGACCTGTTCGCGCATAATCAGGGCCTCGGCTTCCTCGGCGTCGCCCTGGCTGCGCTCGCCACGCTGGCGCTGGTGGTAATCATCATCCGCGAGGCGCGCAGCCTGTCACGGCTTGCGACGATCGAGAGACTGCACGCACGTGCGCTCGCCGCCATCATCAGCGACGACCGCGCCGAGAGCCGCGTCATCGTGCAGGACCTGCTCAAGATCGCGCACGGCAATCCGCAACTCGCCCGCGCTCGCGCCGCCTTGCAGGGCCATGCCGACGACATCATCGACGGCGCCGACATGATCAAGCTTGCCGAACGCGAGCTGATGTCGCCGCTGGATATCGAAGCGCGGCGGCTGGTATCGGTGGCGGCACAGCGCGTTTCGATCGTCACCGCGATCAGCCCGCGTGCCCTGATCGACGTATTGTTCGTGTTCGCGGCAGCGTTGCGGCTGGTGCGGCAGCTGGCGCGGCTCTATGGCGGCCGGCCGGGCACGCTCGGCATGATCCGCCTGATGCGCCACACCATCTCGCACCTCGCCATCACCGGCGGCATGGCCGCCAGCGACAGCATGATCCAGCAGGTGCTCGGTCACGGCATCGCGGCAAAACTCTCGCAGCGGCTCGGCGAAGGCGTGCTCAACGGATTGCTCACAGCGCGTCTGGGACTGGCCGCCATAGACGTGACGCGGCCATTGCCGTTCACCGCACTGCCGCGCCCGGCGCTCGCCGACCTCGCGAAGGACCTGTTGCGCAAGCGGGATGGCGAGGAGAGCTAGTCTGGTTTGGAGTATGCCAGACGCTCCGTCCTGGTGAGGAGCGCGTTCTAACGCGCGTCTCGAACCATGAAGCGATTGCCGCCCATCCCGAGCTAATGGCCTTGCCATTCGCTGGAGACGCGGTCGAAGACGACCGTTCCTCAGGATGAGGGGAGAGCTTGTAGGACGGACGCATGAATCAGGCAAAAACTTTAACGAAGCTGCGCGAACTGAATGCCGAACGACATCGCCAGGTTCGGCCAGCGATAGAACGGCGTGCCGGGCTCCGGGTTGAGCTCAGGCGTCCAGCCTGTGAGCTTTTCGATCCGGTAGGTCTTCATCACGACGCCGCGAAACGTGGTCTCGACCGTGGCCAGCGGTTCCAGCACCGCCGTCGTCGACGCCAACAGCGCGCGGTTGTCGTCGGCGGTCTGCGCAATGTACAGCCCGGCGCGGCCCTTGATCGCCGCAAAGCCGGGATCGTGGAAGCCGAGGAAGCGGGCGCGTTCGTTGACCTGGATGACCGGCACACGGTCCTTCAAATGCCAGCGGAGCATCGCGTAGGTGCGGTAGTCCGAGGTCGCAATCCAGCTGGCATTGGCTTTCGACATCTCGGCCAACGCTCGGTCGGCCAGCCCCTGGTAGCCGGCTTCGCCGCCGATCGGATCGTTCTTGCCGATCAAATTCCACGGGCTCGCCACGCAATACAGAAACACCAAAACGACCAGCGGAATGCCCGAGGCAATCGCCGCATGAGTCCAGGCGACACCCGACTTCATCATGCCCGGCGCGGGTTGCCCGCGGCGGATCATCGAGACGTTGATGGCCGCGGCCGCGAAAGCGGGCGGCCACATGAACATCGGCCAGGTGTCGCCGATCCGCAGCGTCAGCGATTTCCACAGGAAGTAGCCGAACGGCGCCAGCACGGCGGTGGAGAGCAGGATCGCCACCGGCTCGCGCCTGGAATAGCCGCGCCACGCCGTGAGGACGACGGCCGACAGCACCACCGGCAGTACGATGAAGCCGACCTGGCCGAATTGCAGCCCGATGAAATCGCCTAGCATCCGCCACGAGAATTCATGATCGGACGCGGCGCGCACGAACTGGAATTTGAACGACGCCCAGCCGTGCCCGGCATTCCAGATCAGCACCGGCGATGACACGACGAACGCGATCAGCACCGCCAGCCACGGATACGGGCTGCGCAGCCAGCGCCCGCGCCACACCGGCACCAGCATGAAGGCGAGGATGGCGGGCGCCAGCATCACCACTGTCAGCTTCGACAGCAGCGCCAGCCCGGCGAACAGCCCCGCCGCCAGCCACCAGCGCGCGTCATCGCTCTCGACCAGGCGCACCAGCGACCAGATCATCGCCATCGCGAAAGGGATCATCGCGACGTCAGGCGCGACCTTGGCGGTCAGCAGCCCGTAGTACAACGCCGCCTCCGGCAGCAACACCGCAACCAGCATGGCGCGCAGATCCTGCGTCACCCGCCGCACGATGTCGGCCAGCAGCAATTGCGTCGCCAGCATGCCGACAATGCCGGCAAAACGAACGCCGAGGCTGGTATCGCCGAAGATCCAGGTGCCGAGCCGAATGAACCAGGCAATCATCGGCGGATGGTCGAGGAACGACAGCACGCTCTCCTTCGACCAGGTCCAGTAATAGGCCTCGTCGGTGCGCAGCTCGAACAGCCCGGCATAGAGCAGCCGCATCGACGTCAGCGCCACCAGCAGCGCGCCGATCGTCCACAAGGCGCGGCGCGACACGTTACATTCAAGGGTTGGCAGGGCGGAGGATATCGTCATCGCCGAGCTTTTGGGCGGCGACGGGCCGCCTGTCAACGTGTTGACTACTGGCGCAAATTGCCCACGACGGGCATGGTATCGGGAGTGGCCTGCGGCCCATCCCGCCACGCCCCATGAACGGATCCGATGACCGAGATCACTTCCGCAAAACCCGTCTCCTTCCTCCGCGCCGTCAGCCTGCGGCAGGTCAGGCTGGCCTGCGGCCTCGTACTGTTCGCCTATCTGGTCAGCCATTTCCTCAACCACGCACTCGGCAACATCTCGCTCAAGGCGATGGCCATCGGCGTGCACTGGCACATGGAGTTCTGGCAGTTCGGGCCGGTCGCTTTCACGTTCTACGGCGCGGCGACGATCCATATCGGGCTGGGCATCTGGGCGCTGTACGAGCGGCGGCAGTTTCACCGCAAGGCGATCGAGCCGCTGCAACTGATCCTCGGTCTCAGCATCCCTGCGCTGATCGTCGCCCATATCGTCGGCATGCGGCTCAGCCACGTGCTGTTCGAGCAGGAGCGCGGCTATGAGCAGGCATTCTATACCTACTGGGTGTCGATACCGATCAAGATGTGGCTGATCTACCTGACCATCCTGATCTCGTGGGTGCACGGCTGCATCGGATTGTATTTCTGGCTGCGGCTGAAGGGGTTCTTCCAAGCCGCCGCGCCGTGGCTGCTGGCGCTCGCGGTGCTGATTCCGACGCTCGCGCTGCTCGGCCTGTATCAGGGCGGGCGCACCGTGGTACGCGACAGCGCTTCACCGGAATGGCAAAAGCAGAACCTGTCGATCGGTGAAATGGGCACCCCGCCGCAGCAGGAAGCGCTCGAGAATATCACCAACGCCTTGCTCGCCTTCTATCTCGCTTTGCTCGTTCTGGCGCTGGCTGGACGCGCCATTCGCTTTGTCGCCGAGCGCCGTGCTGGCATGATCCGGCTGTCCTACAGCGATAGCCGGACTATCCGCGTGCCGGTCGGGTTGAGCATCCTGGAAGCCAGCCTGCGCTTCAGCGTTCCGCATGCCAGCGTCTGCGGCGGCCGCGCGCGTTGCTCGACCTGCCGCATCCGGGTCATCGGCGACACCAGCACCCTGCCCGCGCCGTCGCCGCGCGAGGCTTTCGTGCTCGGCCGCATCGGCGTCGGCACCGACCCGGCCATTCGCCTCGCCTGCCAGTTGAGGCCGACCGCCGATCTCTCATTCTTTCAGCTCCTGACACCGCACGCGATGTCGGCCAATGCGCACGCTTCGCGCCCGCAGCGTATCGGCCAGGAGCGCTATCTGGTCAGTATGTTCGTCGACATGCGCGGCTCTACCATCCTCGCCGAACACCGGCTGCCGTTCGACACCGTATTCATCGTCAACCGCTTCCTTGCCGCGGTTTCGCAGGCAGTGAGCGATTGCGGCGGCCAAACCAACCAGTTCATCGGTGACGGCGCCCTGGTGCTGTTCGGCCTCGCCTGCGATCCGCCCACCGCGTCGCGCCAGGCGCTGCGCGCCGCAGCCATGATTGGCGCCAATATCGAGGAATTGAACAAGGCGTTGCAGCACGATCTGCCCGACCCGCTGCGCTTCGGCATCGGCATTCACGGCGGCGAAGTCATCATCGGCGATATCGGCTATCGCGATCACATGGTGTTCACCGCGCTTGGCGATTCCGTGAACGTCGCGGCGCGATTGCAGGACCTCACCAAGAGCCTTGCCTGCGAGGCGATCGTTTCGCAGGACGTCTGCACAATGGCCGGCCTCCATCCCCGCGATGTCCCGTCTGCGCAGCAGGTGGCGATCCGCGGCCGGCTCGAGCCGATGGCGGTGCACGCCATGACCGACGCGCGCATGCTGGCCGCGCTGGTAGCACAGGCGGAAAAGGTCGCAGGCTGACGGCCCGGGGGACAGGCTACAACCTAGAATCGCTTGCAATCGGCCGCGACCGCAGCGCAGCAATGCATGCGGATCACCTTTGGACGCGTCAAAACGCCTCGAAAACGGGCTAAATCGTTGAAAATACGAAAATACCGGCGTGTTTCGTCAATTTTTGCACGTCGTTTCCGCTATCACACTTGGCAGGGAGCAGTTATCGTGCGCATGTCGGATATGCCGGTTTGCGGGGACCGACAATTCGTTATGTTTTTTAATCCCGCGGAGACGACGTGATGGCTAAAGGTACTGTGAAGTGGTTCAACGCCACCAAGGGCTTCGGATTTATCCAGCCCAGCAATGGCGGCAAGGACGTGTTCGTTCATATTTCGGCAGTTGAGAAGGCTGGTCTTTCTTCGCTGAACGAAGGACAGACCGTTGAATACGAGGAAGTCGCGAACCGCGGCAAGACCTCGGCTGAGAACCTCAAGGTTTGATGCGACGGCGTGATCCGGATCGCTCCCTCGATTAATCCAGGCTAGTCTCCGAAAAGATCACGTTTCAACAACATAGAGCGCATTCGGCAAGAGCGGTTACCCCAAAGGTTTCCCCTCTTGCGACGCAATCAGGTTCACGCAGATTGCGCTAATTCGATCCGCGGTGTGCGCTCTAGCCTAACTTGAAGTCCACGCGCCTGCTTCGGCAGCGCGTCGGCGCTCATTCCCCTACACTCAATTTTCCTTGACCCACTGATCGGCGAGCTTGACTTCGGGCGCCTGCATATAGCCGCGCGTCCACAGGTCAACGACCCATTCGCCCTGCGTGGCACGCTCCCGCAACACTGCGGTGTTGTGCGGGGTCTGCAGCACCAGCGCGTTGCCGCGATAGCGCGGATTGCCCACGGTGTGATGCTTCAGCAATCCCCAATCCTGAATGATCAGCAGCAGGCTGGTGACGTTGCGCGTGGTGTCCCAGCAATCGAAATTGTGTTTGTCGTCGAAATAGCGGAAGTCCGCATTGGCAATGCGCTTGTCGGTACCGATCACCGGCCCGACGCGACGATCGAACCACACCACCGCCTTCTGCACCGCCGCGCGTTCCGCCGCTGCCGAAGCATTGCCCGCAACCATGATTTTGGACAGCGCCGCGCGGTCGGCCGTGGTGAAATCCATCACATGGCGGCGCCGGCACACGAAGCCGTAGCAGATGGTCATGGAACCCGACGACGGCGGATAGATCGACACCGAGGTGTAGAGATCACTGACTTCCCGGCTCAACTCGATGGCGCCAGCCGGCGCCACGCACAGCCACGCGCCGAGCACTGCAGCGCAGGCCGCCGAGACGCCGCTTTTCCAAAAATGCACCGCCCGCATGAACGCTTGTTTCCACTAAATGAGATGGCAGGAAACTAGCGTAGCGGCCGCGCCGTGCCAAGCTGCGGCAGCGAGTTCACCACCGCTCTCACTGCGCTCAGTGCACAGCTGCCGTCCCTCCCCGCGTGTTGCATCCACACGGCAACACAGTCCAAATGCATCCGTGAAAATCGGGAGCGTCCAGCAGCGGACGAATTCCGGCTTGCGGCAATGAAAAAAAATCACGGAGAGTAACGACATGGATGACGGCATTTTCAAAGGCCTCAAGGTTCTGGATTGCGCGAGCTTCATCGCAGCACCGGCCGCGGCCACCGTGCTGTCCGATTTCGGCGCCGACGTCATCAAGATCGAACCGCCCGGCGCCGGCGACCCCTACCGCAACCTGCCCAACCTGCCCGGCTATCCCAAGAGCGAGCACAACTACGCGTGGATGATGGAGAGCCGCAACAAGAAGAGCCTGGCGCTCGATCTGGCGAAACCGGAGGGACAGGCAGTCCTCTACAAGCTGGTCGCCGAAGCCGATGTGTTCATCACCAATTTTCCGCCGCCGGTGCGCCAGCGCCTGAAGATGGCCTATTCCGATCTGGCGCCGCTCAACGAGCGTCTGGTCTATGCCTGTTTCACCGGCTACGGCGACCGCGGCGCGGAAGCCGACAAGCCCGGCTTCGACTCGACTGCATGGTGGGCGCGCTCCGGCCTGATGGATCTGGTCCGTGCCGACGACGACACCACGCCTGCGCGCTCGATCGCCGGCATGGGCGACCATCCCTGCGCGATGGCGCTGTTCGGCGCCATCGTCACCGCATTGTACAAGCGCGAGCGCACCGGCAAGGGGAGCCTGGTGAAATCCAACCTGATGGCCAACGGCGTGTGGTCTTCCAGCGTTTTAGCGCAAGCCAAGCTGGTCGATGCGACCTTCGAGAAACGGCGGCCGCGCGAGCGCGCGCTCAACGCTGTCACCAACCACTACAAATGCCGCGACGGCCGCTGGATCATGCTGTCGCTGCTCAATGAAGAAAAGCAGTGGCCGGTGCTGACGCGCTGCCTCGACCGCGACGACCTGACGAACGAGCCGCGCTTCGCCACCAAGCCGGACCGCCATGCGCGCTCGGTCGAGCTGATCGAGGTGCTCGATGAAGTTTTCGCGACACGCGACTGGCCCGAATGGCGCGCGCGGCTCGACGGCAAGGGACTCATTTTCGGCGTCGTCGGCATTCTCGATGACATCCCGAACGACCAGCAGATGAAGGACAACGACGTCCTGATCCCGTTCGAGGATTCGAACATCATGACCATCAACAGCCCGATCTGGGTCGAAGGCAGCACCAAGAAGAAGCCGCGGCTGCCGCCGTCGATCGGCCAGCACAGCGACGAGATTTTGCGCGGTGCGGGGTTCGACGATGCCGCTATTGCGGCGCTGCGGGCGGCCGGCACGGTCGGTTAGCCCCCCGCCTTTACGCCGCAATGGCGAAAAAGTTTCATCCCGACAACAAAACACCGCCGCCTCGGCGGTGTTTTTCGTTTGTGAAACCGTTTCTCGCAGACGTCGTAGCTGCTG
Organism: Tardiphaga sp.; assembly: GCF_028290495.1. Classification (GTDB taxonomy): domain Bacteria; phylum Pseudomonadota; class Alphaproteobacteria; order Rhizobiales; family Xanthobacteraceae; genus Tardiphaga. Next base: position 79,494 of record NZ_JAQGJT010000124.1, on the reverse strand, counting down.
GTGATAACGCGGCAGCCGCTGCGCTACCTATCCGATCAGCTCGCTGGCGAATTCTCGCTGGCGGTTCGACCACCCAACGGGAGACGATCACATGTCCAAGCGCATTGCCCTGCTCTCATTCGCCGCCTTCAGCACGCTGATGATTTCGGCGAGCTTCCTGGAGTCCGCCTCCGCCAAGATGATGAAGGGCGAGAACACCGTAATGGTCGGCGGCGCGCCGATGTATCCGTCGAAGAACATCGTCGAGAACGCCGTCAACTCCAAGAACCACACCACGCTGGTCGCCGCCGTGAAGGCCGCAGGCCTGGTCGACACGCTCTCCAGCGCCGGTCCGTTCACCGTGTTCGCGCCGACCAATGCCGCGTTCGGCAAGTTGCCCAAGGGCACCGTCGCGACGCTGGTGAAGCCGGAGAACAAGGCGACGCTCACCAAAATCCTCACCTATCATGTCGTCGCCGGCAAGATGAACGCCGCCGATCTCACCGACGGCAAGAAGCTGACCACCGTCGAGGGAGAACAGCTCACCGTGAAGCATTCGGGGGGCAAGATCTGGATCGTGGACGCCAAGGGCGGCATGTCCCGCGTGACGATCGCCGACGTCAACCAGTCGAACGGCGTGATCCACGTCGTCAACACCGTGCTTATGCCGGGCTGATGCGCGACTGATTGCGGCCTCTCCCCGCCGCGCGAAGCCGAGCTTCGTCAAGCGGGGAGAGACCCTTCGTTAGCGCGTCAGTATCCAGCCGAACACGGCCAGCGCGACCAGCACCGTGAACGCGATCGTCCAGGTGCTGACACGGATATCGCCGCCGGTCTGCCGCGCGCTTTCATTCCCGGCGATGGTGATGTCGCGCTCCTTATTGTCTTTCTCGGCTTTGTCCATCGCGCCATTCCTCCTACTTCACGAAGCACATGCCGATGTGAGCCATCTCGTCGGCGCCAACCGGCTGGCATGACAGGCCCTCGGCGCAATTCCATAACTTAAAGCTGGCGTCATTATCGGCAGGCTTGGCCCGCGGCCGGTAGCAAGTCGCGCCCCAGCCATCGAGCACTTCACTGCCGGCGAGCGCGTGGCTTCGCGGCAATTGCGGCCGGTCGGAGAATCCCCGGGAATAATCGGGCGCGATACCGTCGCGCATCGCATTGAGGATATCGCGGCGGCGCGGCTGATCGCCGGTGAAATGCGGCGAGGCTGGCACGACCGCGGTCGATGATGCCGGCGCCAGCGCATCGGCGCCAGGGAAATGAAAGCCGCCGATGCCGCGCACCTGATGGCAGCCACCGCAACTGATGTCATTCAGTCGCCGCGCAAAGCCGGCCAGCGATCGGATGTTTTGCAGGGCGATGCCGCGCGCGCTTGCGCGCAGGGCGGTCACCACGTCATCGTCGGTGAAAACAGCATGACGGCCGGCGTCGTCGGACTGCATCAGACCGAACGACGGTTGCAAGGCGGAGCGCGCAAGGCCGGCCGGCGTCGAAGCCACCGAGCCCGTCGCAAGAAACCGATCGGGAATGAGAATGGTGCCGGCATCGAACACGGCGAGGTTTTCGGGAGCGAGCAGCCACGCCTTGAAATCCTGCGCGAGCGCGGCGTCGCCCAAAAGCCGATCGCGGTCGATCTGGTTTTCAAGCGGCGCTTCGACAAAGTTCCGGTTCGCGGGATCATAGCGAAACACCTTCTGCAGATAGTCGGTGCGGAATTCGCGGCTCGCCGATTTCGGCGCGTGCGCGATCTGCAAATTGGTCTCGATGCGGTCGATTTGATCGGACGTCAGCAAAGCCAGCGGCGGATCGGACGCGAGCCAGCGTCGCGCGATCTCGGCGCAGCCCAGCGTGTCGGCGGGCAGCCTCGCCCGAAGCACCAGATTGAGCGTCATCGGCAGCCGTGACGGCGCAGTTTCGCCGATCTGCGTCAGCCGGTAGATCAGCCGTATCTCGCCGCAGGTCTCCGGCGCGACATAGGCCCGGTCCATGCGATTGATGATGCCGGCCAACACGAAGCGCGTATCGGCCGAATACAGCTTCGACGAATCGAACAATTGAAAATCATGGGGCGCGCCGATGCCTATGGTCTCGCGCGGTAGCGTCGCTTCGTGGCGCTCGATGTAGCGCTTGAATTCGGCGTCAAGCGCGCGGCGCAGCGGTGCCATCGACGGCAGCGCGAACAGGGCGTCATTGGTCAACGGCGCGGCGCGCGACAGACCCAGCATCCGGTTCAGGCCGAGGCGTTCGCCATCGAGTTCGTGTAGCGTCTGGAGATCGGTAACGGCCAGCCCGCGTTCAAAGGTCTCGCCCCGAACATCGTTCGGCACGAGCACAAGAAGCAGGACTGTGATCGCGACACAAAATCGCACGGGCTGTTTCCGACACGTACCGGCCTCGTGCCGGCACGTCCCGGAAACTAGCCGAAAACCGCCGTCAACGCATCAGCGCGCGACGACCAGGCCCTTGCTGGTAACGACGACCCAACGGCCGTCCTGCTTGCGGATCGCATCAACACGGCCCAGGCCCGGGACGGGATCGCCGGCATAGACTTCGAACACGCCGGCGCGGCCTTCGATGGTGGCGCCGCCGTTGCCGACATCAAGCAGGTTCCAGCCTTCCACCGTCGGCATCCGGGCGATTTCCGGCTTCGCTGCGGGCGCGGGCGCCGGGATCGAGCCGGTCACTTCCTTGGCGGGAACCGAGGCGACCGGCGCAAGGGACGGCGCAGGCGCTGCGGCGCGCTTTTCGACGGTCTCGCCGAGTTTAGCCACGGTCTCGCTCAGCTTGGCGAGTTTCGCGGCCGGTTCGGCCTGTGCCTTCTCGACACGGTCGAGACGGTCCGTGGTCTTGCCAAACTGGGCTGCGGCCTGCTTGCCGGCGCGCTCGGTACTGATCTTGAGTGCTGCAATGTCGGCGTCGAGCCGCATCACCGTTTCTTCCAGCGCACGGCTGGCCGTCTTGCTGTTGTCGTCGCGGCCAAACACCTGGCCGAGACCGGCGGTCGCCAGCGAACCGCCAATGGCGCCGGTGACGGCGGCCAGCGCGATCACCATTGCGACGGCGGAGATCCGGCGCTTGCGCGGCGCGTGCTCGGCGTGGGATTCGGGCTCCTGGTCGGCTTCCTTGACGAAATCCTCCCATGTCCGCTCGCGCTGCGGCGACATAATCATGATCTTGCCGGGGGGGTACGGCGATTTCGCCTTGGGCGCTTCAATCCGCGGCGCTTCGTGATGCCCGGGCGCCAGGTTCGGCGCATCGACATGAACCGCCTCGGAGGCGGCGTCGGCGCTGGAATCGCCGGGGGGATTGGTTTGGCTGTCGCTCACGGCAAATGCTCCGGAAAGGATGAACCATTTGGTAACTTTCATTGCTTGCCAAATCCTTACCGGCAGCCCTGGTTACGGAAATTTCACCGATCGTCGCGGGCCGGGAACCGGCTTGACGCTTCCCCCGCCATTTCGTCAAAAGGAAGCCAATAAAGTTCAGGGGAAACGCATGAGACTGTACGATTCGATCGGACCGAACCCGCGCGTGGTCAGGATGTTTCTGGCCGAGAAGGGCCTCCGCCTGCCGGTACAGCGTGTCGATCTCGCCGCCGGCGAGAACCGCGAGGCGGCGCATCTGGTGCGCAATCCGTACGGCCAGATGCCGACACTCGAACTGGACGACGGATCGTTTGTCTCCGAGACGGTGGCGATCTGCGAATATCTTGAGGAGGTCCAGCCGGCGCCGGCTCTGATCGGCAGCACGACGCAGCAGCGCGCCGAGACGCGGATGTGGCGACAGCGCATCGATCTCAATATCTGCCAGCACATCGCCAACGGCTATCGCTTCAGCAATGGTCTGAAGCGCTTCGAGAGCCGCATCGTCTGCGTGCCGGAAGGCGCGGAAGGCATCAAGAAGATCGCCGCCGACCGGCTCCGCTGGCTCGACGGCCAGATCGCCGGCAAGAAGTTCCTCTGCGGCGAGCGCTTCACGGTGGCGGATATCGTTTTGTACTGCTGGGTGGATTTCGCCGGCCAGGTCGGCCAGCCGCTCGACGAAGCGAACAGCCATATCGCGGCATGGTTCGCGCGGGTTGCGACAAGGGACTCGGTGGCAGCGTAGAAATGCCTCGCTCTACATCACCACGGGCGCGTCCGGCAGTTCGTTGATCACCACGCCGTCGCGCGGAAAATGCCGTGCCAGATGCTGCGTCACGGCGTGGATGCCGTTGATCACGCCGCGCTCGAAATGGCCGGTGCGGAACTCGGCTTCCATCGCCTGGCAGATCGCTTCCCAGCCGGCCTCGCCGACACGCGCGTCGATGCCGCGGTCGACGACGATCTCGACGTCGCGGTCCGCGAGCAGCAGATAGATCAGCACGCCGTTATTGTGCTCGGTATCCCAGATCCGCAATTGCGAGAACACGTCGATCGCCCGCTCCCGCGCGGTCTGGTCGCGAAACAGTGGCGCGCCGTCGAGTGCGCCTTCGACCACAAAACGGATCTGGCCGGCGTGACCAGCCTCCGAGGCCTTAATCGCCTGCTCGATCGCCGCCAGCGCCTTCGGGGGGAACGCCTTGCGGACCCGCGAGCGGTTGCCGAGCAGATGTTTGCCGATGCGTGTGATGCCCATCACCAACTCCCCGACGCGCCGCCGCCACCGAAACTACCACCGCCGCCGCTGAACCCGCCGCCACTGCTCGAGGAACCCGACGACCACGATCCGCCACCGCCGCCAATATATCCGCCGCCGCGGCGACCGCCGCCTCCGCCGTTTGCCAGCAAGGCATCGCTGACCAGCGTGAACACGAAGGCGACCACGCCGAGCACGCCGCCAAGAAGTAAGGTGCCGGCGATAAACCAGACCGCTACCGCTACCACTCCGCCGGTCGCCAGCGAGCCGAACAGGCGCCCGAAGATCTGGCGCAGAACGCGGCCGAAGATCAGGACGCCGAACAGTAGGAACGGCGCGAACTGTTCGATCGCATCAATGCCTTTCCAGTTGGTCTGCGGTTGGCTTACCTCTCGCGCCGGCAACGGTTCGCCATCGATCACTTTCAGGATCGCGTCGGCGCCCGCGGTGATGCCGCCGGCGAAATCGCCGGTCCTGAATTTTGGCGTGATGATCTGGTCGATGATGCGTTTGGACGTAACGTCAGTCAGCGCGCCTTCGAGGCCGTAGCCGACCTCGATGCGCAGTTTGCGGTCGTCCTTGGCGACCACCAGGATCGCGCCGTCATCGACCTTGCGACGGCCGATCTTCCAGGCCTCGGCGACGCGGATCGAGAACTGCTCGATAGATTCCGGCGCGGTGGTTGGCACGATCAGCACCGCGACCTGACTGCCCTTGCGGGCTTCGAAGTCCTTAAGCGTGCTGTCGAGTGCCGCCTGCTCGGTCTGGCTTAGCGTCATGGTGCGATCGACCACGCGTCCGCTGAGCGCGGGCACCGCGACGTCCGCCAGAGCGGCGACGCTCCAGCATAGCAGCAACGCCAGCAGGCCTGCCCTGAGCGCCTTGATCGCGGTCATCCGCGGTTACCCGCCTACTTGGCGGGAGCCGCAGGCGCGGGAGTCGAGGCTGGCGCCGGGGCATTGAAATCGACCTTCGGCGCGGTCGAGATCTCGCTCTCATTGGCGACGGAGAAGTTCGGCTTCTCCTTGTAGCCGAAGAGCATCGCCGTGATGTTGTTCGGGAAGGTGCGCACGCCGACGTTATACTCCTGCACCGTCTTGATGTAGCGGTTGCGCGCCACGGTGATACGGTTCTCGGTGCCTTCGAGCTGCGCCATCAGGTTGGTGAACAGCGCGTCCGACTTGAGCTGCGGATAGTTCTCGGTGACCACCAGCAGCCGCGACAGCGCGCTGGATAATTCGCCCTGCGCCGCCTGGAATTTCTGGAAGGCGGCGGGATCGTTCAGCACTTCCGGCGTCGCCTGGACGCTGCCGACCTTGGCGCGGGCATTGGTGACGCCGAGCAGCACATCCTTTTCCTGCTGCGCGAAGCCCTTCACCGAATTGACCAGATTGGGCACCAGATCGGCGCGGCGCTGATACTGGTTGACCACTTCCGACCACGACGACTTGACCTGCTCGTCGGTGCTCTGGATGGCGTTGTAGCCGCAATTGGTCAGGCTGAGGGTCGCCAACGCGGCCAGCACCGTCAAAAACTTGCGCATCAAATTCTCCTGAAAAACCGAAATGGCGCCACCCGCGGCACGGGACGACCCTAGCAGAGATGAAGGGCGCGGAACAATCAGCCGGCCCGGTACTCAATGGCTGTCTGGCCTACCAGTTCCGCGACCGACAGCACCGCGTTGACGCCGGAGGTCGCGTGCCCGGCGCTCCATATGTCGCGCCACCGAACCGGGCGGTTCTCCCGAGCGCCGACGTCGATATCCTTGGCTACGTCGATAGTGCCACGCTCCGGCAACGTATCGGGGTCAAGACCGGCCGCGACCAGCGAGGGCCGCAGCATGTTGGTCTGCAGGCCGGTGAAGGCCCGCGTCAGCAGGATATCGTCGGCGCTGCTGGCCACTAGCATCTCCTTGTAACGTAGATCGGCCATGCTCTCCTGGGTCGCAATGAACTTGGTGCCCATGTAAGCGAGGTCGCAACCCAGCACCTGCGCGGCACGCAGCGCGTGGCCATCCCCGATGCCACCGGCCAGCACGATCGGACCTTCGAAGAACTGCCGTACCGCGCGAACGAATGCGAAGGGATTGAGCCATCCGGTTTGGCCGCCCGCGCCGGCCGTCAGCAGCACCAGCCCGTCGGCGCCCGCCTCGATCGCGCGCTCGGCGTGACGAAGGCTGGCAACGTCAGCGAATACCAGGGCCCCGACGTCATGCAATTGCGCCAGCACCGGCGCTGGCGATCCCACCGAGGTGATCACCAGTTCGGGGGCATGGCGCAGCAACACCGCGAGGTCGTCGGCGAGCCTCCTGTTGGAGCGATGCACGATCAGGTTGGCGCAGACCGGCGCGGTCGCCCGGCCGCTGGCATCGGCATGTTGCTGCAGCCGCGTAGCCATTTCGGTCAGCCATTGATCGAGTTGCTCTGCGCTGCGGCAATTCGCGGTCGGAAACGAACCGATCACGCCGTGGCTGCAGGCGGCGACGACGAGTTCGACGCCGGAGACCAGAAACATCGGTGCTGCGATCAACGGCAATTGCAGGCGACTGCGCAGCCGCAGCAGTGGATCGAAGGTTTTCAAGGATGGCCCCCCGGTCTGTGCGGGTTTGTGTTTCCCCGCATCGATTTCGTCGTTAGCCTGAATGCAAGATTGGCACGATCAAAGGCCAATCACAAAATACAGGGAGAGAACGATGGGCGGCCTGCTCAATACGTTTCCAACGGTCGGCGCACAGACGTTGCGGGCGCTGGCGCGCTATCCCGACCGCATCGCCTTCAGCTGGCCCGGCGGCTCACTGAGCTACAGCGGCGCCACCGACATGATCGGGCGCTTCCAGAACATCTTGATGAACCTCGGCGCCCAGCCTGGCACCCGCGTGGCGCTTCTAACCGCCAACCGCGCTGAGACCTGGTGCGTCGGCGTCGCCGCGCAACTCTCGCGCTTCGGCATTTCGTGGCTGCATCCGCTGGGTTCACTGGATGACCAGATCGACCAGATCGAGGATTGCGGCGCGGAAATTCTGGTGATCGACGCGAACAATTTCCTGCAGCGCGGCGGCGAACTGGCCACGCGCGCGCAGGGCCTGCGCCATGTCTTCACGCTCGGCCGCGCCGGTTACGGCATCGACCTGCTCACCGCCGCCGAATCCGGCGGCACCGCTACCGCGCGGGACTTTGCCAATGCCGACGACATCGCGGTGCTGAACTACACCGGCGGCACGACCGGAAAATCCAAAGGCGCGCTGCGTTACCACCGCGAGGTCGCCGGCTTCGCGAACGCGATCCTCGCCGATTTCGAGATCCCAGATACACCACGCTATCTCACCGTCGCGCCGATCAGCCATGTCGCCGGCACCAAGGTACTCCCGGCGCTGATCCGCGGCGGCACCGTGCATATGCTGAAAGGCTTCGACCCCGAAGCCGTGCTGCACACCATCGAGCGCGAGAAGATCAATTTCACGCTGTTCGTGCCGACCATGGTCTACGTGCTGCTCGATCATCCGGCGATGGCGCGCACCGACCTTTCGTCGCTAATCTGGTATTGTACGGCGCGTCGCCGATGTCACCGAGCCGGCTGGTTGAAGGCATCGAACGGATCGGCCCGGTGTTCTCGCAGCTCTATGGCCAGACCGAATGCTACCCGGTCTCGGTGCTACGCAAGGCCGATCACGATCCAAAACAGCCGGAGCTGTTCCTGTCGTGCGGTTTTCCGATCGCCGCCTGCGACGTCAGGATTCTCGACGATGACGACAACGAGGTCGCCACCGGCGATTCCGGCGAAATCTGCGTGCGGGCGCCACACGTGATGGCGGAGTACTGGAAGCGGCCGGCGCAGACCGCGGAGACTCTGAAGAATGGCTGGCTGCACACCGGCGACATCGCGCGAGCCGACGAGCGCGGCTACCTGTTCATCCTCGACCGCAAGAAGGACATGATCGTCTCCGGCGGCTTCAACATCTTCCCGCGGGAGGTCGAGGATGTCCTCACCAGCCATGCCGACGTGGCGATGTGCGCGGTGGTCGGCGTGCCCGACGACAAATGGGGCGAGGCCGTCACCGCGATCATCGTCGCCCGCGCCGGTACAAGTCCGAGCGCGGAGGAACTGATCGACCTGGTCAAGGCGCGCAAGGGCTCGGCGCATGCGCCCAAGCACATCCAGTTCGTCAGCGAGTTGCCAATGACCGGCGTCGGCAAGATCGACAAGAAGGCGCTGCGCGCGAGCTTCTGGGTCGGCCGCGAGCGGATGGTCGGATAGCTCTTCATAGCCCTGATAGGTCGATGGTCCGCGCGCCAGCGTCGACCGTGGGCGCTATCCAGATTACAGACCGCCTAGTGACTTGCATGACAATAGTCACTAGGCTATCCTGCCGCGATGCAGCGCAAAAGCTTTGAAAAAATGCAGTGCCCGATCGCCCGCAGCCTTGAGCGCGTCGGCGAGTGGTGGAGCATCCTGATCCTGCGCGACGCCATCCGCGGCATGACGCGGTTCGACGAGTTTCAGAAAAACCTGCAGATCGCCCCGAACATCCTGACCCGGCGCCTGACCGCGCTGGTCGAGGCGGGGCTGCTGGAGCGGCGGCTATATTGCGAGAAGCCGCCCCGCTACGAATACATCATCACCCCCCGCGGACGGGATTTCCGGCCGATCCTGCTGTCGCTCCAGGCATGGGGCAACAAACACTTCGCGCCTGAAGGCGCGAGCGTGATGCTGATTGACCTGAGCACCGGTCTGCCTGCCGATCCGATCCTGGTCGACCGCGTCACCGGCAAGCCGATCACCGACGCCACCCACGCCAATGCCGCCGGCCCTGCTGCGGGTCCGGGCGTGCAGCGGCGGCTGGGCAAGCCACGCAAGACCCCCGCGATCTCACAGGACGGCACGCCATGAAGCTCGATCCCCCGCAGGCGATCATCGCCGCGACCGCCGCGCCTGAGATGAACCCGCGAACGCGGATACTGCTGCAGGCGCCGATCGTCTCCACGCTGCTGAAGATGGCATGGCCCAACCTGCTGGTGATGCTGGCGCAGGCCTCCACCGGGCTGATCGAGACCTGGTGGGTGTCGCATCTCGGCACCGACGCGCTGACCGGGATGGCCGTGGTGTTCCCCGGCTTCATGATGATGCAGATGCTGTCGGCCGGCGCGATGGGCGGCGGCATTTCCTCGGCGATAGCACGCGCGCTCGGCGCACGCCGCCATCAGGATGCCGAGGCGCTGGTGATGCACGCCGCCGCGCTCAACGTCGCGCTCGGCCTGTTCGGCTCGGCGCTGTTCCTGATCTGGGGCCGGCCGCTGTACCAGGCGATGGGCGTCCAAGGCGGCGCACTCGAGGCGGCGATGCAATACTCCAACGTGGTGTTCGGCGGCTGCGTACTGGTCTGGCTGATGAACGCCCTGGCCAGTATCATCCGCGGCACCGGCAACATGCTGGTGCCCTCGCTCTCGATCTGCATCGGCGTCGTGCTGCTGATCCCGCTGTCACCGCTGTTGATCTTCGGCTGGGGACCGATCCCGGCGCTGGGCATCGCCGGCGGCGGCTGGGCCGTGGTGCTGACCACGGCGATCGTCGCCGCCGTGCTGGCCGGCTACATCCTGTCCGGCCGCTGTATCGTGCGCTTCAAATGGGCACGGCTGCGCTGGGACCTCTCCGCCGACATCCTCCGGGTCGGCGCCATCGCCGCCGTGGTGTCGTTGCAGACCAGCCTCACCGTGCTGCTGACCACCGCGCTGGTCGGCGCCACGGCCGGCGGCGAGGCGGTGGCGGGTTTTGGCACCGGGGTGCGGCTGGAATATCTGATGGTGCCGCTGGCATTCGGCTTCGGCGGACCGCTGGTGGCGCTGGTCGGCACCAATATCGGTGCGGGACAGGAGGCGCGCGCGTTACGCGTGGCGCTGATCGGCGGCGCGATGGTGTTCGCGCTGACCGAAACCGTGGGTCTTGCCGCCGCGATCTGGCCTGCGGCCTGGCTCGGCCTGTTCGGCAACGACCCGCAGATGATCGAGACCGGCAGCGCCTATCTCCGCATCGTCGGCCCGGCCTACGGCTTCTTCGGCCTCGGCCTGTCGCTGTATTTTGCCTCGCAAGGCGCGGGCCGGATGATCTGGCCGCTGGCCGCTGGCATCCTGCGGCTGACGATCTCGGTCGGCGGCGGCTGGCTGGCGCTCCGACTGACGGGATCGCTGACCTGGCTGTTCGTTGCGCTCACCATCGCGCTGGTCATCTATGGCAGCCTGATCGCAGGCGCGGTGGCCTCCGGCGTCTGGTTCAAGCCGGCGCGCGGCAAGGCCGGCTAGCACGTCGCTGGGCGCACCGGAGGTGGCGCATATGCCTCATGCAGAACGGTGGCTGTAGACGTTTGTCCATCCATCCTACATAGCGTTCCCCGGCCGCCCTTTTCTGCGCCGGCCGAGGACTCTTTGCGATGGCTGATGGATTAGCGCCGCCCGACCTTTCTCCGGCCGATGGCCTGTCCACCAAGCAGCGGCGCTGGGCAACGCTGGCAATCTTCACCGCGCTGGCCATGGCTTCGCTGGATACGGCCATCGCCAATATCGCGTTGCCCGCCATCGCCGCCGACCTGCACGCCACCCCGGCCGACGTCATCTGGGTCGTCAATGTCTATCAGATCGCGATGGTCGCCACCCTGCTGCCGCTCGGCGCACTCGGCGAGATCGTCGGCCATCAACGCATCTATATCGGCGGGCTGGTGCTGTTCACCGCAGCGTCGGTCGCCTGCGCACTGGCGTGGTCTCTGGAAACCTTGCTCGTCGCCCGCGTATTGCAGGGATTGGGGGCGGCCGGCATCATGAGCGTCAACACCGCTCTGATCGGCTTCGTCTATCCGAAGCGAATGCTTGGCCGCGGTTTCGGCCACAACGCGCTGGTGGTGGCTACCTCCTTCACGCTCGGGCCGACCATCGCCTCCTCGATCCTGTCGGTGGCGACGTGGCCGTGGCTGTTCGCCATCAACCTGCCGTTCGGCCTGATCGCGATCGCGATCGGACTCAAGACGCTGCCGAAGATGTCACGGGCGACGCACGCCTTCGACTTTCCCGGCGCGCTGCTGGCAGCGGGCTGCCTCGGTTTGCTGATCCTCGGTCTTGGCAGCGCCGCGCATCAGACGGCCGCGCCGGTGGTGATCGCCGAACTGGCGTTCGGACTGCTGTTCGGCTGGCTGCTGCTGCGCCGCCAGGCCGGCCATCCCGCGCCGATGCTGCCGGTCGACCTGTTCCGTCGGCCGGTGTTCGCGCTGTCGGCGGCGACCGCGATCTGCTCGTTCTCGGTACAGGGCCTCGCCTTCGTGTCGCTGCCGTTCTACTTCGAAGACGTGCTGCACCGCTCACAGGTCGAGACCGGTTTCTTCCTGACGCCGTGGCCGCTGGTCGTCGGCATCATGGCGCCGATTGCCGGCCGGCTGTCGGACCGTTATCCCGCCGGCATTCTCGGCGGCATCGGACTGGCGATGCTCGGCGTCGGCATGGCCTTACTTGCCATGCTGCCGCCGGAACCCAGCATCACCAACATCGTCTGGCGGATGGTGATCTGCGGCGCCGGCTTCGGCTTCTTCCAGGCGCCGAACATGAAGGCGCTGATGTCGAGCGCACCTGCCGGGCGTAGCGGCAGCGCCAGCGGCATCGTCGCCACCGCGCGGCTGACCGGCCAGACCACGGGCGCAGCCCTTGCGGCGTTCTGCTTCGGCATGGTCGGCCACCAAGGCGCGACCTGGGCGCTGGCGCTCGGCGCCGGATTTGCCGCCGTCGGCTGCGTGATGAGCTTCCTGCGGCTGGTGGTCCGGCCGTCGTGACCGTCTGAAAAAATCTTCAGCAACACGTTTCTATTTCGCAATGGCGTATTAAGTCGTGTGCTATAGTGCAGTGCAGAGAGAGTTTTTTGCACTGCAAGTAACATCCGGTTCTACCCGCTTTCGGGTTCCCCCAGGCACCAATCGCGAGCGGAACAAGGTTTACGTCACCGCGGCAAACGCTGGCACGAGGGCACTTCTTGAGGGTTCTGTTCGCCACTCCGGAGATCGACGACTTCATACGGGTGGGAGGCCTTGCCGCTGTCTCTGCCGCCCTGCCCCGGGCTTTGCGGATCTGGACCGACGTCAGGGTGATCCTGCCGGGCTACCGCAGCGTGGTTTCCCAGTTCCAAAGCATCGAAGTGGTCGGCGAAGCGCCGGCGCTGGCGGAGATGCCGGCCTGCAAGCTCGGCCTCGCCGCGACCAAGGACGGCATGCCGGTCTACATCCTGCTCTGCCCGCAGCTTTATGACCGCCCCGGCAACCCCTATGGCGACGCCTGCGGCCGCGACTGGATCGACAACGACATCCGCTTCGGCCGTTTCGCCTCAGCTGCCGCTTTGCTCGCCGCCGGCAAGCTCGACCCGAACTGGTCGGCCGACCTCGTCCACGCCAATGACTGGCAGTCGGCGATGGTGCCAGCCTACCTGGCCTGGAACGCCGTCAAGATCCCGACCATCCTGACCATTCACAACCTCGCTTATCAGGGCCTGTTTCCCAAGGAGGCGATACGCCGGATCGGCGCGCCGGTGGAGTCCTTCCACATCGACGGGCTGGAATTCTACGGCAAGCTGTCGTTCCTCAAGGGCGGACTGAACTATTCGTCACACCTCACCACGGTCAGCGAGACCTACGCCCGCGAAATCACCACGCCGGAACTGGGCTGCGGGCTGGAAGGCCTGCTGCGCAAGCGATCCAACGCCTCGCAACTCACCGGCATCCTGAACGGCATCGACGAGAGCTGGGACCCCCGCGTCTGCGCCGAGCTGATGCGGCCGTTCGGCGCCGGCGACTGGGAAGCCAAACGGGCGAACGCCGACGGTGTCCGCCAGCAATTCGGGCTCGCGCTATCGCGCGGGCCTATTTTCGGTCTGGTCGCCCGGCTGGTACATCAAAAGGGCGTAGATCTCGTGCTGTCGGCGGCCGACGCCATTGTTTCCGCGGGCGGGCAGATCGTCGTCACCGGCACCGGCGAGCCGGAAATCGAGCAAGCCTTGATGGCCGCGCATCGCCGTCGCCCGGATGCCATCGGCGTGGCGATCGGCTTCAACGACCGCGAGGCGCGCCGCATCTTCGCCGGCTCCGACTTCACGCTGATGCCGTCGCGCTTCGAGCCCTGCGGCCTCAGCCAGATGTATGCGCAGCGCTTCGGCTCGCTGCCGATCGGTCACCAGACCGGTGGCCTCGCCGAAACCATCGTCGACGGCGAAACCGGCTTCTTGTTCACCAAGCCATCCACCGAATCCTTCCTCGGCGGCATTTTACGGGCATTCGCAACGTTCGGTTCGAAGGACCGCCTCAATTCGATGCGCCGCAGCGCGATGTCGAAATCGTTCAGCTGGAACATTTCCGCGGCCAGCTACAGCGCGCTGTACCGCAAGACGGTGCTTGCGGGGGCCTGACGCTCACTGGGTGGCCAACGCACATAGCGATGGCTATTCGCCCGGAAAGGGCGCAGCGTGAAAGTCACCCAAAGGAAATTTCATGCAGAACCTGTTGTCGCGTCACGTCGAGACCGAAGAATCGCTCCGCCTCGGTTGTGGCGCCGGATGGTATTCGACCAAGGTCAGCGGCACCTTCGTCACTGGCCCGCATGCCACCGAGAAGGATTGCCTGAGCAAGATCGCCGAGCTCAATCCGCCCTTGAAGCGCAAATAAGCCTCGGGGAGTTCACCAGATGGCACTGACCGACGCAGGCTTCACCGATTACGACATCGACCGCTCGGTCGTGCTGTTCACGATGATGGACAACGCCACCAGCGTGCCCTGCGCGATCACCACCGATGCGATGGACCAGATCGAGGGCGCCAAGCGGACGCCGGCTGGTCAACGCGAGCAGCAATTCCTGCGGCTACGCGACCAGATCGGCGCACGCGCCTCGCAAAAGTTCAACGCGGTTGAACTCGAGGGCAAACCGCCCGGCATCATCCTGCGCGCAATCGATTTCCGCGGCTGAACTTCAGCCGCGGAAGCAACGTGTCGGCGCAGATCGAATGCGCAGCTCAGCCGGCGATAGTGCGGGCCAGCGCGCGGAAGCGTTCGAGCTGGTCGGCCTTCAAGGCAGGGGTCTCGTCGCGGCCGACAAACACCTTGAACATCACGCCGCCGTCGACGTTGAGAAACGCGACGAAGGCCGACGACTTGCCCATGAACGGCCGCTCGACAAAGGCGACACCGCCGCAGCGCGAATGCCTGAGATGGCCGTGCAGGCCCTTCGGACTCATCAGGTTGAAGTAACCGTGGCCGATCTGACCTTCCGAGACCGGCGCGGTGATCTCGAAGATGCCGTCGTCGGTGTGGATGATCAGCGTCACCTCGCCCCAGCCGGCGATGTCCTGCATCGCCGTGACGAAGGCATCGGCGGCGCTTGATATCGTCACCATTTCCGACGGCAACGCCTCCAGCACCACGCGCGGCGTGACGTTGCGCGTGCGCGCGACGTCCTCGATCACGGCACCGGGGTTGTCGCGCATGTAGGTGGCGAGGTCATCAAACACAGCGGTGGTCATGCTCAGGCCGCGACGCTGGTCTTGCGCTCGGACTGGATCACCTCGAACCCTTCGAACTTGGGGTGACCGAGATACAGGCTGGCGCCGGGCGAGCTGTTGTCGGCGCGGGCGTGCGCTTTACGGAACTGGTCAGACTTGGTCCAGGCCTCAAAGTCGGCCTTGCTGGCCCAGGTGGTGTGCGACGAGTACAGCGTATGGTCCTCAGCGACGGGCCCCTTCAGCATATGGAATTCGATGAAGCCCGCCAGTTCGCTGAGATAGGATTCGCGGGTCGCCCAGATGTTCTCGAACGCCTGTTCGGAGCCGATCTTGACCTGAAAACGGTTCATCGCAATGAACATGGAACATCTCCTTGTTGGTATTGCTACGGATCATAACGGAAATCGCGCCCGGACATGAACGCGATTTCTTGAGGTTTACGACGTTGTCAGGCTGCGATCATGCGCCGCCGAAATGGATCTTCAGGCCACCCTTGTAGACGATGCCGGGACCGGCGCTGGTCCACAGCGCGTCGTTCTGTGTCGTGCCATCCAGGGAATTACCGGGAACGGCATAGGGGCGATAATACTGGTTGAGCAGATTATCGACCGAGAAGTTCAGCGTGATATCCCGGGTCGGCTGGTAAGCCACGTAGAGATTGACGAGGTCGTAGGCGGTGGATGGTGAGTAGCCGACAGGGATGTCGTTGTTGGCTGCCACCGACGCCCACTGTGCCGAGATCGTCAGCTTGCGGTCCAGCAGCCTGACGCCGCCGGATGTGGTGATCTTGCGCGGCTGGATCGTCGCCAGACCGATATTGGTCTCGGTGTTCTTGCCGCGCTGGACGGTGGCGCCTACGCCGGCGAACCACAGACCGACATCATAGGCGGTTTCGGCTTCGAAACCCTCGATCCTGGCATTGGCGATGTTCTGGTATTGGTAGTTGCGGCTGAACAAGCCGAACGCGGTCAGTTCGGGCGTCGAGCCGACGAGGTCGATATAGTCCCCGACATCGTTGCGGAAGAAGTTGAACTTGGCGCGGATGCTGTCGCCCGAGGTGAAGACGTCATTGTACTTCAGGTTGACGCCGACTTCCTTGTTCTTGCCTACTTCGGCGCGAAGGTTCGGGTTCTGCAGGAAACAGAACACGCCCGAGGTGCCGTCGGCGCAGGTGAAGAAGCTCGGGCCGCCGCCGGAAGCGTGAGCGCCAGCGATCAGGGTCTCGGTGATCGACGGTGCGCGGTAGCCTTCGGCATAGCTGACGTAAGGCGTGAAGCCTGCCACCGGCGTGACGCCGACGGTGATCTTCGGCGACAGGCGGTCGCCGCTCGACGACGTGTTGCCACCCCCGGCCACGCCGGTCGAGTTCAACTCGTAACGGTCGTAACGCAGCGCACTGACCACTTCGAGCCAGGACGAATAGTTGTTCTTCAACTGGATGAAGCCGCCTGAAACGGTGCGCTCACCGCTCGGCGTCGTGATATTGGAATTGCCGCGGCTGTCGGAGGTGACGACCTTGTCGTTGAAGATGTCGAAACCGTAGGTCACGGCGTTCCGCCAGTTGCCATAATCGAATCGGGAGGTGTTGCTGGCGTCGAATCCGATGGTGTCGAGCACGTAGCCGCGCCTGTCGCCGACGCAACCGGAAATATTGTTGCCGAAATTTCCCGTGCCGCACAAGGCTCCGCCCGAGGTACTGTAGTGGTAAGTCTTGGTCTGGTCATTGTCGGTACGATTGCCGTACAGCGACATGTTCCAGTCAAACAGCATGTCGTCGGGCTTTGAGTACTTCCAGCTCACGGTGCCCGTGTAGTTCTTGGCGTCCGATGCATAGACCGACGAGCCCTGGTTCAGGGTTCGCAGCGCCGTGGTGGACACATCGCCGCGGTTCATCTGCCCCATCGTATAGCTGTAGTCCTGGAACATGGCGCCGAACTTGATTTCGTGACCTTCGGCCGGGCGCGTGGTGACCTTCAATAGGCCGGCGGCGATGTCGTTGCCGGTGTTGCCGACCTCGGTGCCGGAGCCATCCTTGAAATTGCCCTGAGTGCGGTAGACCGCACCGCCAAACACGTCGACGGTCGGATCGACGCGAACGCCGCCGAACACTGAGCCCAGGCCACGGTTGCTGTTGGAGCCGTAGGAGCCGCTCACATCAACGCCCCAGCGCTCGCCGGGACGCAGCACGTCCTGAATATCCTTGGTGCGGAACGAGGCGACGCCGCCGATGGCGCCAGAGCCATAGACGTTGGCGGTCGGACCGCGCGTCACATCGACACTGCCGATCAGTTCGGGATCGAGGAAGAACGAGCCGTTGGCATTGTGGCCGGTGCGCTGATAGTTCTGGCGCGCACCGTCAACGATGACGGCGACGCGGCCGAAGTCCTGCAGGCCGCGGATGTTAATGGCAGTCGAGGCGTCGTCGCCGCGATCCTGCATCCAGACGCCGGGAATATTGTAGAACAGGTCGCTCAGCCGGTTGGGCTGCTGCAACTGAATTTTCTCCAGACTGACGACACTGCTCGGCGCCAACGCATCGATCGCGCGCTCCTGCGTCTTCGAAGAGGTCACGGTGATTTCGTCGAGCGATTGCCCCGAACGCAACGCCTGCGCCTGCGCGTTACGGACCTGCTCCGTCGGCGCGGCGACGGCAACACGCTTCTTCTTGGCGGGCTTCGGCTTTTGCGGCTGCACGGCATTGGCCGGCGGCGAAATCGCCTGCGCGTAACCGGAATGCGCAAACACCACGCACAATGATACGATCGACGCGCCCAACAAGGCGCGCGCCCTCAAGACCCCAAAAGCCATTTTATACCCCAACTGAAGATGATGTCGGCTGGCTGGCTGGCGCTGCGCGAGGCAGTGGCTTGCTGGCTTTGATGGCGATACTTCAGATTTCCCCAATATCGCCACTATTGGAATACGGACCGGATCGCGAGGGGTCAAGCAAGCGCGGCCGTTGTTTATATCAATTGTAGACTGTCACGCTTGGCGCTGCGGTACGACAAACTATAACGTCGGCAAGAACTTTCGGGTCAAGGGTATTTGGACGTAATGGAAACGAACACGCCAGCCGGTGTCGCACCAGCGCTACAGATGACAGAAGCAGTTGAGCGCAACGTCGTGGTCACAGGAAATCGAATCGACAGCCGCGAATTGTTTGCCGACCAGCGCGAACTGCTGATCAGCCATGGCGACGATATCTACCGGCTGCGGCTGACGTTCCAGAACAAGCTGATACTCACCAAATGAGCTGCGGCCTGGCATCGTCCCGCAGCAAACTATTTCTGGCGATTCATTGCGTTGCGATCTCCTGCACGCTGGCGCTGCCAGCAAGGGCTGTGGCGGAAGACGTCATTATCCATGATGCGCGCGGCCGCGACGTCGCAATCGGGCACCCGACCCGGATCGTCTCGATCGGCGGCGCGGTGACGGAAATCCTCTATGCACTCGGCGTCGAGCACCGCATTGTGGCGGTCGATACCACCAGCCTGTATCCACCGAAGGCGATGGCCGACAAGCCGAACGTCGGCTATATGCGTCAGCTCTCCGCCGAAGGCGTACTCGGCCTCAACCCGCAACTGGTGCTGGCGATCGCCGGCGCCGGGCCGAAGGAAACCATCGAGGTGATCGACGCCGCCAAGGTGCCGTTAATCATGGTGCCGGAGAATTTTACCGAATCCGGCATGCTGGAGAAGATCCGGCTGGTCGCGCGCGTCGCCGGTGTCGAGCAGCGCGGCGAATGCCTCGCCTCGGCAGTGTCTGGCGATCTCGACTGGCTGCGCACGATCCGCGCCAAGGTAAAGTCCCCTCCCCGTGTGATGTTCGTGATGTCGTTCCTCGACGGCCGCGCGATGGTCGCGGGCCGCAAGACCGCAGCCGACGAGATCATCAGGCTGGCCGGCGCCGTGAATGTCGGCGACAGTTTCGATGGCTACAAGATGATGAACGACGAGGCGATCGTTGCAGCCCGACCCGACCATGTGCTGTCAATGGAGCGCGGCAAGGACAGCGTACAGTCCGATGCGGTGTTCGCCAGCCCCGCCTTTGCGCTGACACCGGCCGCCAAGAGCAAGAGCTTCGTCGCGATGGACGGTCTCTATCTGCTCGGCTTCGGCCCGCGCACCGCCGCCGCCGCCCGCGATCTGGCGATGAAGCTCAATCCTGCCGTCGCCGCGGAGGCCGCAAGCTTCCAGCCGGCGTCGCTAACCGTCAACTGCCGCCAGTAAGATGAGCGTTGTCGACGTTCCCACGGATACCGCGGTGAGGCTGCGGCGCCCGCCGACATGGCTGGTGCTGAGCGGCTTGTTCGCCGCGTTGCTGCTGACCATGCTGCTCGCCGCCACCGTCGGCGCGGCCGGGATTCCCCTGGCGCGATTGCCGGCGGCGCTGGGGCTGATAGCCCCCGAGGCCGGCAGCGCGCTTGCCGGGCGCGATCAGTTGATCCTGTGGTCGATCCGGATTCCGCGCATCGCGGTAGCCGCGATGATCGGCGGCATGCTGGGCGCGGCCGGCGCGATCATGCAGGGGTTGTTCCGCAACCCGCTCGCCGATCCCGCTTTAGTCGGCGTCGCCAGCGGCGGCGCACTCGCCGCGGCCAGCGCAATCGTGATCAGCGACAGCCGCTTCGCCAGCCATATCCTATTTCTGCAGCCCTATCTGCTGCCGCTCGCTGCCTTCCTTGGATCGCTCGGCACCACCATGCTGCTATACAAGATCGCCAGCCGCGGCGGCCGCACCTCGATCGCGATCTTCCTGCTGGCTGGCATCGCGATCGCCGCAATCGCCAATGCCGGGATCGGCATGCTGGTGTTCGTCGCCGACGACCGACAGTTGCGCGACATCACTTTCTGGATGCTCGGCTCGCTGAGCGGCGCGACCTGGAGCAAGGCGCTGATCCTCGCGCCAGTTCTGCTGCTGGCCGCCGTGGCGATGGCCTTCATCCACCGCGGGCTCGACGTGCTGATCCTCGGTGAATCGGAGGCGTTTCATGCCGGCGTCGATGTCGAGCGGCTGAAGCGGATCTGCATCGTGCTGGTGTCGGCGATGACCGGCGCTGCGGTCTCGGTCTGTGGCGTGGTCGGCTTCGTCGGCATCGTGGTGCCGCATCTGTTGCGATTGCTGATCGGACCCGGCCACCGGTTGCTGCTGCCGGCCTCGATCGGGCTCGGCGCGGTGCTGCTGGTCGGCGCCGATACGCTGGCGCGCAGCATCGTCGCGCCCGCCGAAATGCCGATCGGCATTCTGACCGCTGCGGTCGGCGCGCCGATGTTCTTGCTGATCCTGCTGCGGCAACGCGGGCTGGTGGGGCTGTGAGCGCCGTGCTGGAAGCCTCCGGGGTCTCGGTCGTAGTCGGCGCGGCGACGTTGCTGGATCACGTCGATCTGCGGATCATGCCGGGCGAGATGGTTGCCATCGTCGGCCCCAACGGCGCCGGCAAGTCGACGCTGCTGCGCCTGCTATCCGCCGATCTGCGGCCGACGCGCGGCGTCGTCAGCCTCGGCGGCCGCTCCATCGCGAGCTATACGCCGTCACAACTGGCGCTGCGGCGCGCGATGCTGTCGCAGCATGTCAGCGTCAGCTTTCCCTTTACGGTGGAAGAGATAGTGCGGATGGGCCGCGGCAGCCAGTCGCTGGCCGTGTCGCAGGCGCTGGTCGATGCGGCGATCGGCGAAGTGGGCCTCAACGATTTCCGCCACCGCGAACTGCCGACACTATCGGGCGGCGAGCAGCAGCGCGCACATTTCGCGCGCGTACTGGTGCAGCTCGCCTGCGGCGAGGCGTTGCATGGGCCCGGCGTGCTGCTGCTCGACGAACCAACCTCGAGCCTCGATCTCAAGCACCAGATCGCGCTGGTCGAGATCGCGCGACGTCGCGCCCAGGCCGGCACGGCCGTCGTTGCCGTATTGCATGACCTCAATCTCGCGGTCCGCTTCGCCGACCGGATCGTCGTACTGCGCGACGGGCATCTCAAGGCAGAAGGCACTCCGGTTGATACCATCACCGCCGATGTGATTCGCGGCGTGTTCGGGATCGACGTGATCGTCGAGCGCACGCCCGATGGAACACCGTTCCTGCTGCCGCAGATGATGCGACAGGTAGACGAACGCGGCTAGTTCCTGACGGCCAAGAAGCAACGCATTCAGTTTGCAACTTTGTTGAGCAGCGGAACCTCACTTTTATATGAACCGCCAGTGGACTGGTGCATTGCCCCTGATATCAACAACCAGGGAGTTCCACATGGCTTATGCACACCGAACAACCGCACTGATGTGGTCGAGGACGACGGATTGCAGCGCGAGCTGGTGAGTATACTACTTGAAGAAAGCGAAATGAACGTCATCGAGTGTGAAAGCGCGGAGGCCGCAGCCCTGGTGCTGGAAGAGTCCGGTGATACCGTGTCGATGGTGTACACCGATGAGGAACTGGCGGGCCTGATGGACGGCGTCGAACTGGCCCATATCGCCAAGGAGAGTTATCCCGACATGCATGTCATCGTCACCTCCGGCGCCGCGCGCGTGCCGGGCCTGCCCCACGGCGCGCTGTTCATGCCGAAGCCCTGGAACCGGATCGATGTGCTGAGGGTCGCGCAGCAAACGATCCATTGATGCAGATCGTCGTTCCGAGAAGCTATGCGACACTGCCAAGCGTCGCGTTCTCCACTCCGTTAGGCAACTTCACCGCCACCGGCAGGGAGGTCCGAATCGCACGTTCGGACGGCGTGGTGGATCTCGTAGCGCGCACGGTGGAAGCGATCTCGACGGATGCCGGGCGGGAGCCCGCTTGAGCCGCACATCTTGCATTGCTGCGGCGCAGCGTCGATAATTCCCCTGCAACGACGCAAAGGGCCGCATGACGTTCGATCTTCTCATTCGCAACGCGAACCTGCCGGATGGCCGCCGCGGCCAGGCTATCGCCATCGCGGGCGGTCGCATCGTTGCGGTGCAGCCGAAGCTTGAGGGTGACGCCGGCCGCGTCATCGATGCCGCCGGACATCTGGTGTCGCCGCCATTCGTCGACATCCATTTCCACATGGATGCGACCTTGTCGCTCGGCCTGCCCCGCCTCAACGTCTCCGGCACGCTGCTGGAAGGCATCGCGCTGTGGGGCGAGCTGAAGCCGCTTTTGACCTACGAGGCGCTGGTCGAGCGCGCGCTGCGCTATTGCGACCTCGCGGTGGCACAGGGCCTGCTGGCGGTGCGCAGCCATATCGATATTTGCGACGACCGCTTACTGGCCGTCGATGCGCTGCTCGACGTCAAGAAGCAGGTCGCGCCCTATCTCGATCTCGAACTGGTGGCATTTCCACAGGACGGCTATTTTCGTTCGCCCACGGCCGCCGCCAATCTGGCACGGGCGCTCGACAAGGGCGTCAGCGTCGTTGGCGGCATCCCGCATTTCGAACGCACGATGCAGGATGGCGCGGCATCGGTGAAGGCGCTGTGCGAGATCGCGGCAAAGCGCGGATTGCGCGTCGATATGCATTGCGACGAGAGCGACGATCCGCTGTCGCGTCATATTGAAACGCTGGCTTACGAGACGCAGCGGCTCGGCCTGCACGACCGCGTCGCTGGCTCGCATCTCACCTCGATGCATTCGATGGACAACTACTACGTCTCCAAACTGCTGCCGCTGATGGCCGAAGCCGGTGTAGCAGCAATCGCCAATCCGCTGATCAACATCGTGCTGCAGGGCCGCCATGACAGCTACCCGAAGCGCCGCGGCATGACGCGGGTGCCGGAGATGCGACCGCACGGCATCAATGTCGCGTTCGGTCAGGACTGCTGCATGGACCCGTGGTATTCGCTGGGTTCCGCCGACATGCTGGAGGTCGCGCATATGGGCCTGCATGTTGCGCAAATGACCAGCCGCGAGGCAATGCGCTATTGCTTCGACACGGTGACGACGAACCCGGCGACAATAATGGGGCTCGAAGGCTACGGCCTTGATGTCGGCTGCAACGGCGACCTGGTACTGCTGCAGGCGCGCGATCCGATCGAGGCGATCCGGTTGAAGGCAACGCGGCTCGCGGTCATCCGCCGCGGCCGCGTGATTGCGGAAACGCCGGCCCGCATCGCGCAGCTGTCGCTGGCGGGACGGCCCGGCGCCATCGATCCTGCCGGCTACTCGCCGCCAGAATGACGCCAGAACGATTCATGGCGACGCATAGCCTTTGAGCGAATAGAACACCGCATGACTTCTCTTCCTTCCACACTTCGCCACGTCGCCATCGTCGGCGGCGGCGCTGCCGGCACGCTGGCTGCGATCATTCTCTCGAAATTGCCTGGTATCGGTCGCCTCACGCTGCTCGATCGCGACGGCCGGTTCGGCCGCGGCCTCGCCTATTCCGCACCGGAAAAATGGCATCGCATCAATGTCCCCGCCATCAAGATGGGCGGCGTCGATGCCGAAGATTCCGAGGCCTTCGTCGACTGGCTCGCCGCACGCGGCGACGTGACCGGGCCGGAATACTCCGATTCCTTCGTGCCGCGATGGACCTACGGCGATTTCCTTTGCGACCAGCTCGCAAAGATCGACGCCACCGGCCGGCTCGAGCAGCGCACGGCCACAGCGGTCGCCGTTGCGCGCAGCGGCGACCGCTACCGGATCGAGCTTGCTTCGGGCGATGCGATCGAGTCCGACATGGCGGTGCTCTGCATCGGCAACCAGCCGCCATCACCGTTTCCCGGCATCGAGCCGTCGGCGCGCTCAATCGACAATGTCTGGACTAGTGGTGCGCTCGATGCGATTGCACCGGACGACCGCGTGCTGGTGATCGGCACCGGCGCCACCGCGGTCGATATCGTCATCGACCTCATGCATCGTGGCATCCGAAAAGAGGTCACGATGCTCTCCCGCCGCGGCCTGCTGCCGCGCGTTGACGTGGCGACGGTCGCCGATCCCGATCCGGTCGAGATCTGGCCGATACGCACGGTGCGCGGGCTGCTGCATTCACTGCGGGAGGACATCCGCCGCAAACAGGCGGCCGGTCTGCCGTGGCAGACTTCGATCGATACATTCCGGCTGCAGACCGCCGGATTCTGGCAGGGGCTTTCGACAGGCGAACAAGCGCGGTTCTCGCGACATCTGCGCGCCTACTGGCTGTCGCACCGCCACCGGCTGGCGCCGGATGTCGCGACTTCGCTGGAACAGTGGCAGAGCGATGGCCGGCTATCCGTGGTCGCCGGCAATATCGTCTCGGCCGTCGCCACGCCGACGGGACACGATGCCAGGCTGCGCCGGCGCGGCGGCAGCGAACAGCATCTTGCGACCAACTGGATCCTGAACTGCACCGGCCCGGAAGAACGCTACGACCGGATCGGCGATCCGCTAATCGGCTCGTTGCTGGCAGGGGGCCAGGCACGGCGCGGTGCGCTCGGCCTCGGCCTCGACGTCGATCCAAACTGCCGGCTGCGCGACGCCGCAGGCTATGCCCATCAAGGCCTCTATGCGGTGGGACCCGCAACGCGTGGCGCGTTCTGGGAAGTCACTGCGGCAAGCAATATCCGGAAGCAGTTGCTAGGGGTCGCCGATTACCTGCGGTCCACCAACCAAATTAGCTAAGAAACTCAATAGAAAATTCCCTACCGTGTTTCCCGTTTGCCGGTAACCGCATCTTATTTTATGGTATTTGCAGGCTGTATTCTTTATCCGCGATGACGCGGATCGGATGGTGATGTCGGTGCTCGATCACGACACGGTTCTGCAAGCCGAAAGCAATATCCGCAACGCGTTGCCTTCCGCCGAAGGCAGCTCGCGGAAGGTATTGCGCGCGCTATTGGCGTTCTCGATCGACCGACCGCGGCATACGGCCGAAAGCCTCGCCGCCTGTATCGGGTTGCCGCTATCCTCGACCTATCGCTATCTCAACATCCTCAAGGAAGCCGCGCTGATCGACGAAGACGGCCGCGGGAACTTTGTGCTGGCACCGCGCGTGATCGGGCTGGCGCAGGCCGCCCGCGCCGGTACCGGCCTCGCCTCGATCGCGCGACCGCGGCTGCGCAGCCTGTCGCAGCAGACCGGCGAGACCGTGATGCTGGTACGCCGCTCCGGCGACCGCGCCGTCTGTCTTGAACGTGTCGAGGCGACCTCGCGTTTCCAGATGACGTTTGAGGTCGGCATGGCGCTGCCGCTGCATCGCGGCGCCGCGCCGAAGATATTGCTGGCGCAGCTTCCGCCGGCGCAGATCGAGGCGACGCTCGACGACGTCGTGGCGCGCAATCCAGCGTTTGCTCCGCAACGCACGGCGCTGCGCGACGAACTCACCGCCATCCGCCGCCAGGGCTGGGCGGAATCCTACGCCGAGATTACGCCGCATGTCGTGTCAGGCGCGGTCGGTATCGTTGACGACAGCGGCATCGTCACCGCAATCTCCTTCGTCGCGCCGGTCTACCGTACGCCGAAGGTGGCGCAGAACAGGCTGATGCAGCATCTGCAAGACGCCGCCACGGATATTGCGCGGGCTTTCGACGAAATGGCGTTTTGATCCAAGACGTTTTGATCCAGGACTGCTGCGTACCCCTTTCAGATGCCGATTATTTCCTCAGACGCGGAAGGTACAGCATGTAGGTTTCATCGGCCGGCAGGC
Organism: Tardiphaga sp.; assembly: GCF_028290495.1. GTDB lineage: Bacteria > Pseudomonadota > Alphaproteobacteria > Rhizobiales > Xanthobacteraceae > Tardiphaga. The sequence goes on along the minus strand of NZ_JAQGJT010000124.1, from coordinate 53,795 downwards.
CGGTGAGCACCACGCGGCCATTGCTGACCGCGAGGTCGCGGCGCTTGCCGTCCCAGGCCCATAATTCGGCTGTTGTTGCCCATGGCGGCAATTGTACTTCCCAGACTGGTCCCCAGGTTTCGGTCCAGCCCTTCACGTCCTGCCAGACCTGCAACTGGCCGGCCGCGCCTTCCAGCGTGTACTTGCCGGACTGCCGATCCAGCGCCGTGAAGGTCATGTCGCCGGCCAGCTCGAGCACCATGCGCAAAACTTTCGCGCGCGGGTCCGGCGTCCACGGCGTTTCGGACGCGGCCATCGCATAGGCCGGGCCTTCGATGCGGCCGGTGTCGGCGAGATTCCAAGGAAACGCCAGCACGGTCGCCGAGGTCTTGCCGTCGGCACGGACGACGCCGGCATTGTCCCACAACGCCGTGAGAAACAGTTTGGCGGCAAGGTGTGGATCGAACCAGGCGCCGTCGCGGGTGATGTTGAATTCGGTGGAATAGAAATTGATGTCGCGTGTCAGGCCCATCGTCGTTTTGATACGCTCAAAGCAGGTCTGCGCCGAAAATTCGCGGCCGCGGGTCAGCGGGTACCACTGCGCATGGTAGTAGGTGTGCAGATCGATACCGTCGAGCCGGCCGTCCTGCAACAGGCCGGCGATGGCGGGGCCGTAGCCGCGCAAGGTTGCGTCATGGTGCGAATTGCAGGTCGCAAAACCACCGGGCACGACGCGCAGTTTCGCGTCGATGCTGTGCACGCCGTCAGCGAGCCCGGCCATCGCATCGCGGTAGACATCGCGCGGGATCGTCGCCTGCACGTCGGGCTCGTTGATCGCGGTATATATTTCCACACCCCAGTTTTTGATACCGTTTTCAACACCCCATTCACCATTTGGACGAAAACGCCTGGCGAAAGCCTGCCCTGCCGCGAACCAATCGTCGTATGATCCTGTCGGTTGCGGAGGTTGCAGCGTTTGATAGCTGCCTTCGTATTCCAACAGGATGATCGGCATAATACCATTGCGATGTGCTTCCAGCATCGCGGCATCGAAATTTTTCGGAATGGGCTTGCGATCGAGGTGACGCCAGCCGTAGGAGTCCATCCGTCCCATTTTGGCGCCGACGCCGTGCAGGGCGGTATATAGCTGCACGGACGGCGCCCCAGTCATATGTGTCACAAGGTTTCCGCCACCGATGCGATCTCGCAAAGGTGAAACCGGTACAATGGCGTCCGCAGCATGAACGTGCGACATCGATAAAGATAACAAGACGGCCACGGCCATCCATTTCTGATACTGGTTCATTCGGTCCCCTTATAGCGTCACCTTATGACAATCGAGATCGTTCAAATAGTCCAGGAGCTGAGCACGGTTGGCGGCGTCGAAAGCGTCGCCTGCGAACTTGCCGCCGCGTTCAGCCGCGCCAAGGTCGCCAACACCGTGCTGGCCAGTGCCGTCGGCAACCGTATCAACCCGGAGACGCGGATCGAGCGGGTCGGCGCCTGGCTATCCCGGATCCGCACGCGTGGTGTACTACGCTACTTTGGCCGTTTCATTGTGGTCCCGGTGTTCACGATCCTGGCGACGCGCGCGGCGATCCGGCATCCCAACGCGGTCATCATCAGCCACGGCGACAGCCTGACGGGCGATGTGCTGGTGGTCCACGCCGTCAACGCGCAAAGCCTCGCCGAAAAGCGCAACGCGCAGGACTGGTCGTGGCTGCTCAATCCGCTTCATCTCTGGGTGGCGCTGCGCGACCGCTGGATGATCGGCGGCTTGCGTTACCGGATGTTTGTCGCGGTGTCGCCGCGGGTCTCCACCGAGTTGCAAGCAATCTACGCGGTGCCTCCGTCGCGGATCCAGGTGATCCCGAACGGCATCGACCTCACCCGCTTCGTGCAGGATTCCGCTGCCGGCCGCGCGGTGCGCGTCGAGTTCAACATTCCCGAGGACGCTCGACTACTGCTGTTCGCCGGCCATGAATTCCGCCGCAAGGGGCTGGCGCATGCCATCGCTGCGCTGGAACGGCTCGGCCCCAATGTCTGGCTGCTGGTCGTCGGCTCCGACAATCCCGCGTCATATCGCAAGATGGCGACGACTTCGGCCGACCGTCTGGTATTCGCAGGGTCGCGCACCGACATGCCGGCGCTGTATTCGGCCGCCGACGGCTTCGTGCTGCCGACCTCCTACGAGACGTTCTCGCTGGTCTGCATGGAAGCGATGGCCTGTTCGGTGCCGGTGTTCGCAACCCCGGTCGGCGGCATTGAGGATTATCTGGTCGATGGCGTCAACGGCTACCAGATCCGGATGGACGGCGCGGACATCGCGGCCAAAATCGAGCACGCGTTTTCCAATTCCGAACTGACGCAGCGGCTGCGCGACGGCGCTCGCGCCACCGCCCTCGACTACGGATGGGACCATGTCGGCGCGCGCTACATCGCGCTGCTGGAGCAGGTGCAGGCTTCCAAGGAAGCCCGTTCGGCGCGCACGATCACCGCCACGGTCTAGCCTCGCCGCGCCGCCGCGGCTGCGCAGGCCGAAATCAGGTCGTCAGCGACGACGCGGTACGTAAAACGGTCGGAGACGTTCGACTGTGCGGCCAGACCTTGCGCCCGAAGCGCGTAGGGATCATCAGCAATCACATCGAGCAGTTTGGCCAAAGCCGAGGGATCGCGCTCCGGCACGATCCAGCCGCCGTCGCCGACGACATCCGGAATGGCGCCGCCCTGCGAGCCGATCACCGGAATGCCACAGGCCTGCGCCTCGACGATGACGCGGCCGAACTGCTCGCGCACCGATTTGGTGGTGCGCGTCAGCAAGATCATGACGTCAAGACTGCGCAGGAATGACGCGACATCAGTCGGTGTGCCCCAACCACGGATAGTCACCCGGTCGCAGAGGCCGAGTTCCACGATCCGCTCGCGCAGCCGCGCCTCGTGCGGCCCCTCACCCATGATCGCCAGCGACACCCGCGCCGCCGTCATCTTCAAAGCATCGAGCGCGTCGTCGAGGCCCTTTTCCTCGACGATCCGCCCGACATAGCCGATGCGAAAATCCGGCCGCGTCGCGCGAGCAGGCGAGGCTTCTGCGGCTGGATGAAAGGTCACCAGATCGACGCCGTAGCCGATTGACGTCACCGGACCCTGATAACCCCTTGCGCGCACCACCGCCGTGGCGTCGGGGCTGCGCGACAGCACGTGGTCGGTGTGGCCCAGCACCTGCTTGCGGATAAATTCGAACGGCGGCGGCAACCGCTTCAGGATGTTCTGGTCGACTTCCATGACCATCGCCGCCCGGCCCTTCACGAAGCGCGCCTGCAAGGCGACGACGCTCCAGGGCTCCTCCCATAGGTGAATGACGTCAGGATCGATTTCCCTGATCAACCGGCGCAGGCCGGGATAGAAATGCAGGTACCAGCTCATCGGCCCCGCGCGCTTGAACGCGATCGGCAGGATATGCAGTTTCAGGCGATCATCACGGGAGAGATCGGCATGCAGCGTACGGCCGAACTGGTGCCAATCTGCAGGCACCACGAGGTGGACATCGACATCACTGCGCTTGACCATTTCGTAATAGCGCAGCCGGCCGCCGTCGGCGGTCATGGCAGGGTGGGCGATCGACAGAATCTTCAGACGCTTGGAATCAGACACGCCCGGTCATCCTCGCGGCCGCGCCGGTCAGGCCGGTGAGATGCAATTCCATCGTCGCCAGGCTACGGTGCGCGCCGTTGATCGTATTACGCGGCAGGTCGAAGGCATCCTGCCCGCTGCGCATCAGGCCTTTCCGCGTGGTCGCGGCGCTGACGAAGCCGCTGTCGCGCGCGATCTCAAAATCGCGCGGCCCGCAATCGGCGCTGCGGCCATAGGGAAACGCAAAGTGCCGGCACGGAATTCCGAGCTTTTCGATCAGCCGGTCGCGGCTGCCCTGCAGTTCGGCGCGCGCGCGCTCGGGCGTCAGCGACGAGACGTGGGGATGGCTGACAGTATGGGCGCCGATCTCGACCAGGGGATCGTCGCGCAGCGCTTCCAGCATTTCCCAGGAGATCGCGTGCTTCCAGTGCATCGCGTCGATGTCGATATCGTTGAGCTTGCAGAATTCGACGTAGCACGCGGCGGCATGCGGGCCGTCCCATTGTCCGGCAACGCGGTGAAACGCGGCATTCTTGTCCTCGAAGGTCGCGACATCGACAGCGCCGTCCTCGAACATCACGCGATCATGGGTGAGCAACACGTCCTCAAGTCCTGCCGCCCACAGCGGCAGCGTAGCGTCGGGTATCCCGGTGGTAACAAACAACGTCACCGGCAGATCGTGGCGGCGAAACAGCGGCACCACTTGCTCGAACGTATCGCGGTAGCAATCGTCGATCGAGAAGTTGATGAAGCGATCATTGGCCCGACCGAGCGCGGAGCGGCGCAGCGCCTCCTCCATCGTCACCACGTCCCAGCCGCGATGCGTCAGATAGGACAGGAACTGATCGAGAAAATCGAGGTCGAGATAGAAATCGCGGTTCGGCAGTTTTTCCCACGCTTGCGCCGATGCGCCGCGATGAAAGGTCACCAGGCAACCGCGTGCGCTCATGAAAAAATCAGCGGCCATCGTGATCGGCCGGATCAACGCTTCCGAGGTAGCTAATTGCTTCGCGACGCCGGACAAAAAATGTTTCATGGAAACTTCCCAACCACAGAGCGCGTTCTATCCCAAAACATCCTCTAAATTCGTAGCAAGAGCCGCACGCGCGCAAATGCCGCAACGCATAGGCTCGGTATCAACATCGCAACGCCCAGGGCGATGCACGCCAGATAAGCAAGACCGCCGGCCATCAGACGGGGCAACGTGCCGTCGATACGCTCGTGAATCTGCCAGCCCAGCAGCGCCATCAGCGCCGCAGGGAAGCTCGCCAGCAGGATCAGCCACAACAGCTTGCGGCGCGAATCCAGAGCAATCACGACGCCGGCCAACAGCACAAAGCCGCGGGCAGTTTCACCAACACCCAACATCAGTGTGCCGTCGCCAGCGCCCAAAACCTGCAACGTCAGGAAGTTGACAGCGGTATTTACCACGTAGGCGGTTACAATAATCACTGCGGCCGCAAAATTCCGGCCGGCACCGTTAAGAATTCGTATCAGGATCCAGCCCAGCGTCGAGGCCCACAGGCCGAAGGCGATGCCGCGCAACGCTTGGCTGGTCAGCGTAACCGCGTGGTCGTTGAAGGCGCCGCGGAAGAATACCAGCCGCACGATCTCGGGGGCGAACATGACCAGGAACGCCGAAGCCGGCAGCGCCAGGGCCAGGATCGGGCGGGCGATCGACTCGACCTGGGCGGCGGGATCCTTCGGCGGATGGCTCGACAGCACGGCCAACCCGACCGGCTGGCTGATCAACAGCAGCGCGCTTTCGGTCAGCGTGCGCGCATAGTCCATCGATGCCACGGCGCCCGTCGCGACCCGCGACGCAAGCAGCCGCTCGACCCAGACATTGGCCTGCTCCGCGACCGGCAGCGCCAGCAACGGCCGCAGCCGGCGCAGGTATTCACGGCCTGCCGACGCCACATCCGCCAGCGTCAGCCCGCGGAAGCTGAGCACGCCCTCGCGCCACATCGTGTAGAGGCCCCAGGCGCCGAGCACATTGAAAGCGATCGAAAACGACCAGGCCAAGGTGTGGAAATTGCCGGACGCCGACAGCAGCGCGATGCCGATCAGCACCGCGATGTTGAGGATGCTGGCGCGGACATTGGTAAGCCGCGTGCGGCCGAGCGCAATCTCGCCGGCGGCCAGCACGTTGATCATCGCCGAAGCCGGCATGCCGAGCGCCATGATCCGCACGAAGTCCAGCGTCAGGCTGCGGCCCTCCGCCGAAAAACCGCCGACAAAGGCGTGGATCCAGTATTCACCGAGGATCTGGATGCCGATCATCAGCAGCGTCGCAACGGCGGTGACGGCGACCGTGAGCGCACCGAGACGCTGCGGCCCGTTGCCCGCTTTCAACGCATCGCGATGCATCGGGATCATGATCGCCGGCACGCTCTCGTTCTGCAGGAACGCCAGCGGCAGCATCACCGCGGTGATCGCGCCGCGAAAGCCGTCGGCGACCAGAGAGGCGCCGAGCACGTTGGCCATCAGTATCTCGCGCCCGAAGCCGAGCACCTTGCTGGCCAGGGCGCCGCTGATCAGGATGGCGGTAAAGCGGCGCGTCGAGGATTTGGACAAGGCTATACCGCCACGGCTCGGAGGGAGCCCATTGGGCCGGCTTCAGGGACTGCGCCGATCACGGCAATGCTGTTTGGACTTGTCATCTCCGTGAGTCCACCGATCCGCGCAGCCGCGGCGTAGACAACACCGCAAAGGTCCAGAAAAAGAACCCGGCCTCGCCGGAAGTAATGTTTGCCAGCGGAATCTGCATCAGCCCGCCGAGGCCCAGCGCGCCGACGATCACGGCCTCGCGGCTGGTGTCATGCCATGCCGTCCATATCGTATTGAGCCCCGCCCAGACCAGCGCGGCCAGGCAGATCAGCCCGAAGAAGATGCCCATCGTCACCCAGCAGGCGATGATCATGCCGTCGATCGGCATCGCGCCGGCGGTGCCGGCGTCGGTCGTCGTAAACCCGCTGCCGATTGCGGAAGAATCCCACTGGCTCCACAGCGTGACGAATTCCTCGAGCCGTTCCTGCGCACTGCCGTCCTGCGAGCCCTCGCCGAGCGTCGCGACACGCTCAGCGATGCTTTCGCCGAACGGCGTCAGCGTCGCTGCCAGCACGACGACCACGACCACGCCGATGGAGATCACGGCGGCCTTGCGGCGGGTAGCGCCGAACAGCAGGCAGAACAGGATGCCGACTGCGAGCGAGATCCACGCCGTGCGGTACGACGACAGCAACAGCGCGAAGGCTGCGGGCGTGGTCAGCAACAGCGCCAACCAGGGCAGGCGCGCAAAGCATACGATCATCAGGCCGACCGCCACGAAGGTGGCGAAGGAGGCCGGCGAGTTCATCGTGCTGTAGGTGCGCACCATATAGGGCAGCGGCAGGCCGGCCGATGTGATCGACGCATACTGCATCCAGTACACATCCCAATCCGGCGGATTGATGTACTGCAAAATGCCATAGACGCCGATCGCCGGCAGGATCAGCAGGAACGCCCACGCGGCGGCCTGCACCAGTTCGTCGCGTTTGTCGGTCTCGATCAACGCCGCGGCATAGACCAGCGGAGCGATCCATTTCAACGCGCCGGACGCAGCATTCATCCAGTCGGCCTGCATGATCGAAAGCGCCGTGCCATAGACGACGCAGATCCCAACGATCAGCACCGGCCATAATTCACGGCTCGGCGACAGCCGCGCCTCCAGCAGTCGCCAAAGCCGCGGCGCCGGCGCGAGGATCGCGAGCAACGGGCCGACCAGCAGCAGGCCGGACTGGTCGAAGCCGGCCGTCAGATCGACGACGCGGCGCACGAACGGCGCAAAGGCGAACAGCATCAGCGCCGCCTGCAAATGCGCCGCCGGCCCCTGCCGCCATGCATACCAGCCGACACCGACGCAGCCGAGCATGAAGAGCGGTCGCGAGATCGAACCGAGCGCGCCGCCAATCAGCGCCGTCCCGGCGAGCAGCGCCAAGGCGACGACCCAGCCCGGCACCGGCCAGACGCTGGCCCTGAAACTGGACAGGGTGACCGCGGTCACGCGCGCGCTCCCGAGGCATCGTCGATGACGCCGGCGATGGCCCGCAGCATCTGCGCAGCGCCGTAATGCGATTTGGCACGCGCTTCCGCATAGTTAAGCTGTGCTGCCAGTTCGGGCGGCTTCGACATGATGTTGATGATCGCCGCAGCCAGCGCGTCGGCATCGCCCGGCGGCACCAGCGTGCCGGCGCGGCCAGCTTGGAGAATGTCGGACGCAGCCCCCGCATCGGTGGCGATAACCGGCACACCGGCCAGCATCGCTTCGACCAGGGTACGGCCAAACGGTTCGGGATCGATCGAGGGGTGCACGACCGCATCGACGGCGCGCATCAACCGCGGCACGTCGCTGCGCCGACCGAGAAAATGCACGCGGTCGCCGAGATCAAGATCGATGACCATCTGGTTGAGTTTGGCCGCATAGGCCTGCTCGCCGAACATCGCGTCGCCGGCAATGATACAGCTCACGCCGGGCGTCCTGGCCAGTGCCTGCAAGACGACATGCTGGCCCTTCCACGCCGCCAGACGGCTGAACACGCCGACCAGCGGACCTTCCGGCAATTGCAGCTGTTGCCTGATCTGCGCCGGCGAAAGCGCCTCCGGCGCGATGTCGAGGCCGTTCGGCACCACGACGACCAGCGGCTGCTTGCCGCCCTCTGCAATGAAGGCATCGGCGCAGGCCTTTGAGGGCACCACGACGCGGCTGGCGAAGAGGTTTGCCAGCGTCACCTGCACGCGGCGCTGCATAGCACCGAAGTGCACGGAGCTGATAATATCATGCAGGTGCCATATCAGCGGCCGTCGCGCGACGCTGACCGCAAGCGCGGAGAGCACGAAAGCCTTCTGCGAATTGGCGTAGACAACGTCATGGCGGCGCGCCGCGGCGATGGTCTCAAGGACGATCCCGAACAACCGGCCGACCAGCGGAATGACCTTGAGGATCGAGCTGTCGCGGCGCACCTGCGTCAGCCCTTGTCCCCAGCGCGACACCGTGACCTTGAGTCCCTTGGCCGCCAGCGCAGGCGCCAACGGGCCGTTCTCGAACAGCAGCGCCGACTCACCGGCCCAGGGTTGCACGAGATCGACCAGTACCAGCTCTGCACCGGAAATCGCTCCGGTGTGGCAGACGAACAGAACGCGCGGCTTGGCCATCAGACCGCGCCGGCATAGGCCGGCATCCGTTCGACCTCACGGGCGGCGGCGGTGTCGGACTGCGCCATGGTGATGGCGATGCCGACGAGGTCGCCGCCGGCGGCACGGATCGAAGCCGAGGTGGCGATGGCCTGACCGATCGAGGAGCGGCCCGTGCGCATGCACATCAGGACGCCATCGACCTGCCGCGCCAGCACGCCGATATCGAGCTGTACGGTCGGCGACGGGCCATCGATCAGCACAACGTCGTAAATCTGGCTCCACTGCAGCAGATCGGCCAGCGGCTTTTGCATGATCAAATCGGCCGAGTTTGCGAACGGCCCCGCCGCGATGGCATCGAGATTGGCCGTGGAGGTGCGGACCACGACGTCACGCGGCTGGACGTCGCCTCGCAAAATGCCTTGCAACCCCATACTGCCGCGCAGCCCGAGCGCGGCTTCGAACTTCGGCGCGCCGAGATCGCATTCCACGACCAGCACGTTACGGCCGGACATCGCCAGATACTGCGCCAGCGCCAACGTCAGGAAAGTCTTGCCTTCAGCCGGCGCCGGTGACGCCACCAGCAGATGGCGTCGCTTGCTATCATGACCGGCAAACAATCCAGCCGACAGTTGCCGCAGCCCGTCCTGGAAGGCGCGGTCCTGCTGCGCCAGCGCCAGCGACTTCGTCAGCGATGCGCCGGACTGCGCGGTGAGGATAGCGCCAATCGCGGATTCCGGGGGTTTCCGGATCGACGGCAGCCGGGCCAGAATCGGCGCACCCGTGACGACGGCCAGTTCAGACAACGAACCGGCCGGCGCCGGCGCAGCCATCGGGATCGGCCTCGCGCCCGTGACTTCCGGCACGATCAACGGCGCAGCGGCTGCTGACACAGCGGCAGGCGGCGCAGCGGCAGCCGGCATGGTGCTGGCCGGCACAGCCTCGTCGGGCACATCACGACGCGGCGCGGGAGTGAACTGCCGCAGGTTGCCAAACTTGAACCGGTCGCCAAAGAAAGCGGCGCTCAGCGCCAGGAGCAGGCCGATAGTGGCGCCGGCGGCGAGGAACGGGATCTTCTTCGGGAAGAACGGCTTGGCCGGCAACTCGGCCAGGCTGACCAGCCTTGTGCTACCGATCAGCACGCGGCGTTCGGTCTCCAGCTCGGAGGCGCGCTTGTAGAGGTCGGCATATTGCTGGCGCTTGATCTCGGTGCCACGCACCATGCTCTCGATCGAAGCTTCGTCGGATGTCGCGGAGCCGACTTCGGACTTCACCGTCTCCATCTGCTTCTTCAGCGAATTGACCAGCGTATCGTTGGCATCATAGGCCTTCTGGGCACTGGAGGAGATGTTGGCGACTTCCGCCGTCATGCGGTCCTTGATCGCGATCTGCTCCTGCTCCAGCGCGCGCAGCGACGGATGGCGGGGGCCGAGCACATTGGCCTGGCTGGCATATTGCGCGGCGACCACGGTGAGCTGCTGTTTGAGATCGGCGATCGAGCGGTTCGCCAGCACCGAGGGCGCATCGAAGGCGCCGCGCGAAGCGCTGGCCTTGATCTCCTGCAGCCTCGCGAGCGCATCAGCGCGTGCCGCCTCGGCGGTCGAGAGCTGCTGGCTGATGCTGGTGAGACGTTCCGAACTGATCGGCGCGATCGAGCCGCGCATCAAACCCTTGGTGCGACGAAATGCCTGGATCTTGCTGTCGGCCTCGCGCACTTCCGCATCGAGCTGGCGTACTTCTTTCCAGAGATAGGAGGCGGCGATCTCGCGACTGTCGGAGCCGGCAACGCGTTGATCGGCAAGGAAAGCATTGGTCAGCGCATTGGCCATTGTCTGCGCGACTTCGCCCAGCGAGGAAGTATAGGAGATGTTGATGACGCGGGAGCGGCCGACCGCGCCGATCGAATAGCGCGAGGAAACGTAATCGACGAAAGCGCCGCTGTCGGTCTTCATCTTGTCGCAGGACGAGCCGCCGCCGAAACCGGTCTGGCACTCCAGGACCGCGGCATCGACCACGCCCGGCGCCGCCATCGCCAGCCGCATCAGCCGCGGCGAGCGGATCACCAGCAACTGGCTCTCGACGTCCGCGGGATCGCCGATCTTCTGCGCCCATACCGAGGAATTAACGTTCGCGGTGCCGCCCGGCTCCTGCTCGGCGACGATCACCGAGCCGACCGCGAGATAGCGCACCGGCAGCACGACCAGCAGCACGGCGGTCAGCACGAGCACGCCGCAGAACACTGCGGCGAACAACGAGCGATGGCGCCAGATCGTCTGCACCGGGCTGGGACCGGCGGCGTCCGGAGGCGCGGGAATGGTGGAGGGCTGTTGTTGCATCTCGGCCATCACGCATTCACGCCAAGGCTGCGGGCTGCGGTAGCGCAGCCTTCACGAAGCAACCAGCCATCCCTGCAAGCGACGCCCATCCTGAACCCTACTCACCCGGAAAATCCGGACCTTTGCCGTCGCGGAAACAGCCAATTGGCGGTCAACGTCGAAGCCGCAGGACCGCTCGTTCGAGCCCGCCGCGCGCCTCTACATTTAGGGATGTTTTGGTTAAGGGGCCGTTTAAATTGGGCTTTTCTCGCTTTGCAGGCCCAATCGGTAGGCTTCTGCGCGGCTGGAGGAACCAACTATGGGAGCCGCGCGTTTTCGCCGCATGCAAACAGGAGCTGCGCAATGAGCATCTTGAAATGGGCCTTGATCTTCTTCTTCGTCTCGATCGTGGCCGGCATCTTCGGCTTCACCGGGGTGTCCGCGGCCTCGGCCGACGTCGCCCGCGCGCTGTTCTACATCTTCGTTGCGATCTTCATCGTGCTGCTGTTGCTCGGCATCACGATCTTCAGGGCCTGACCGGGCTGATCCCCTTCGCGGCCCGGGGACAGGTTTCCCGGACTAATGGATGCCCACGCCGACCAGTCTGTCGACCAGCGCGCGGTCCAATCTCAACGCCTCCGGTCTGCCGGTCCAGCTGGTGCGGCCGCGCTCCAGCACCATGACGCTGTCGGCGAAATCCAGCGCGCGCTCGATCTGCTGCTCGACCAGGATGATGGTGACCTCCTTGCTGGCGGCGAGCTGGCCCAAGAGCGCCATCAACTCGTCGCAGATCACCGGCGCCAGACCTTCCAGCGGTTCATCGAGCAGCAGCACCTGCGGTTTGCCCAGCAGCGTGCGGGCCATCGACAACATCTGCTGCTCGCCGCCCGAGAGCTGCATGCCGTAGTTGCGGCGGCGGTCGCGCAGCCGCGGAAACATCGCATAGGCCTCGTCCAGCGCCGTGGGCAGACGCCCCTTCAGCCCGGTGCGCAGATTTTCCTCCACCGTCAAGGATGGAAAGATATCGCGGGTCTGCGGCACGTAGCCGATACCAAGCCCGACGCGCGCGGACGTCCGCATCGACGTGGCGTCCTCGCCGCCGATGCCGATCCGGCCACTGTGGCGCGTAGTAAGGCCCATCAGGGTCGCCAGCAACGTGGTCTTGCCCATCCCGTTGCGGCCGAGCACGGCGAGGCGATCGCCGGCCTGCACCGAAAACGCGATGTCCTCGATGATCCGGGTCGGGCCGTAGCCGGCGCAAAGGCCGTTGATTTCAAGCGCCGCGGCGGGCATCGGCATAGCTCCCGAGATAGGCGCGGCGCACTTCGTGATCCGCGGTCACATCCTTCGGCGATCCCTCGAAGATCAGCCGACCGGCCGCCAGCACCAGCACGCGGGCGGCGAACTTGAACACCAGATCCATGTCGTGCTCGATCATCAGCACCGCGATGTCCGCCGGCAGCGAGTTGATCGCCTCCAGGATCTTCGGCGCCTCGTCATGCGGCACGCCGGCCGCGGGCTCGTCGAGCAGCAACACTTTGGGGCGCAGTGCGAGACCGATGGCAAGTTCGACCAGCCGCTGCTGGCCGTAAGCGAGTTCGATCACCCGGCGATAAGCGAGGCGATCGAGCCCGAGATTGCTCAGGATCTCGCTCCATTCGGCCCGCACTTCGGGCTGTTCGGTCGCTGACGAGAAGAACCGCTTGCTGATCCCCCTGCGCTGCATGATGGCGAGCGCGACGTTGTCGGCGACCGTGAGGTTCTGGAACAGCCGCGTGGTCTGGAACGTGCGCACCAGCCCGCGCTGCACGCGCTCGGGAATGCTGTGCCCCGTGATCTCGTCGTCGCCCATCCAGAACTGGCCGGCACTCGGCATGAGATCGCCGGTGATGAGGTTGACCAGCGTTGTCTTGCCGGCGCCGTTCGGACCGATCAGCGCGACACGGTCGCCGGCGTTGAGGCTGAAGCTGACGTCGCGGGTCACCTGCAATCCGCCAAAGGCGAGCGAGACGTTGCGGGCTTCGAGCAGGCCGCTCATGACACCCTGCCCCGTCCGGTCAGGCGTGCCGCTAGCGCCAGCACCGGCGCGATCAATCCCTTGGGGGCGAACACCACGATCAGGATCAGCAGCAACCCCACCAGCGTCATCCAGTGGAACGGATTGGCGGCCGAGACGATGTGCTCGAAGATCTGGAACAGCACCGCGCCGGCCAGCGCGCCCCACAGATGGCCCGCGCCGCCGAGCACCAGCATGACAAGCACTTCGGCGGAACGCTCAAAACTGACTCCATCCAACCCGACCACGCCGGTACTCATCGCGGTGAGCGCACCGCCGATGCCGGCGACCGCGCCCGACACGCCGTACATGAGGACGAGGCGCGGATAGACCGCAACGCCGATCATCCGGGCGCGCAGGTCATCATCCTTGATGGCCCGGCACATCAGCCCGAACGGCGAGCGCACGAAACGCGACAAGGCGACGAAGACGATGACGAGAACCGTGAGCGAGAACAGGTAGGCGGTCCGGCTGTACATATCGAAATTATAGAGGCCGAGCACCTTGCCGGGCACGATGCCGGACAGGCCGTCGCTGCCGCCGGTCAGCCATTGCAGCTTGTTGGCGAGCGCAGCGACGAGCTGTCCCACCGCGATCGACAGCACCAGCTGCGGCAGCCCGCGGAACCGCGCAATCAGCGCGCCGGAGATCAGCCCCATCACCGCGCCGGCGAAGAGGCCGACCGCGAGCAACGCCAGGGGATCAGTGACGCCGCGGACACAGGCGACGCCGACAGCATAGGCGGCGACGCCGAAATTCGCGGCGTGGCCGAGCGTGGCGATACCGCAATAGCCGGTGACCAGATCGAGCGACAACACGATGAAGCAGATGCCGATCAGCCGCGTCAGGAAGGCCAGATCGTCCGGAAACAGGAAATAGCCGACCGCGCCGAGCGCGGCGATCGCCAGCGTGCTCAGCGCTTCATGCAGGAGCGGCGTGTGCCGCCTCGTCAGCACGTGGTTGATCGCGATCTCGCTCATGCGTGCGATCTCCCGAACAAGCCGTGCGGAAACAGAAACACGATGACGATGACGGTGAGGTAGAAGAAGAACTCGCCGAACTCCGGCGCGAGATATTTTCCGGTGGTATCGGCGAGGCCGAGCAGCATGGAGGCCGACAGCGCCCCCATGATCGAACCGGCGCCGCCGACCGAGACCACGACGAGGAACGTCACCATGTAGCGCAGGGCGTAGAACGGCTCGATCAGCAGGATTTCGGCGCCGACCACGCCGCCGAAGGCACCAAGCCCGATCGCCAGCGCGAAGGTGACGGCGTAGATAATCTCGGTCCGAATACCCAGCGAATCCGCCATGCCGCTGTGATCGACGGAGGCGCGCAGCTTGATGCCGAACTCGGTCTTCTCGATCAGCCACCACAGTGAAAGCGCCGTGACGACGCCGCAGGCGACAACGAACAGCCGGTGCGTCGGGATCGAACGAAAGCCGATATCGAGCGGACCGCTCAACAATGGCGGCAGCGGGATCGGCTTCAGCGTCGGGCCGAAGATGAAATTGACCACGCCGATGATCAGGAAGGTGATGCCGATGGTCATCAGCACCTGGATCAGTGGATCGGACTTGCGATAGATGCGGCGGTACAGCAGCAATTCGAACGGGATTGACACGATGATGGTGCCGACGACCGCCAGGAGAATGGCGACGCTGTAATGCACATTGAGGTCGCGGATCGCGTAGGAGGCGAGGTAACCGCCGATCATCGCGAAGGCGCCGTGCGCCAGATTCACCACGCGCATCAGGCCCATCATGATCGACAGGCCGATCGAGATGATGAACAGCACCATGCCATAGGCCAACGCGTCGGTAAGGATGCTGAGAGCAAGGCGCATGGTGTACTCGGTAAAGGGCCACAATACTGTCATTCCGGGATGCAGCGGACGGCAAAGCCGGCCGATGCAGATCCGGAATCCCGAGATGTTCATCGTCTCATTCCGAGGTTCCGGGCTCGCTCGCGCAGGTGCGCTCGCGCCCCGGAACGACAGTTTAGTTGTTACTTCTTGCTCAGCGCCCAATCCGGCTGATCCGGAAACACGGTGCCGCTTTCCTTGTTGATCAGTCTGCCGTTCTCTTTGACTACGGTGCGCAGGTAGACGTTCTGGCGGATGTGGCGGGTGTCGGGGTCGATCGATACCGGGCCGCGCGGGCTGACCCACTTCATGCCCTTCACCGCAGCTATCGCCTTGTCCGGATCGCGCTTGCCGTCGGTGGCCTTGATCATCTCATAGATCACGCGCGCGCCGTCATAGGCCGCGACGCCGGTCATCGCGACGTCCTCGACCTTGCCGCCATTCTTGACGATGGACGCGAGAAACGCCTTGTTTTCCGGGCTCTCGTGCGACACCGCGTAGTGATAGGTCGAGAGGATGCCGAGACTGTTGTCGCCGATCCCCGGCAAATCGATCTCGGTGACGACGTCGCCGGTCGACATCAGCTTGACGCCATCGGCCTTTAGGCCGTTGTCGACATAGGCCTTGATGAAACCAAGTGTCGGCGGACCGGACGGCAGGAAGGTGAAGATGGTGTCGGCGCCGGCCGCCTTGATGCGCTGCATGATGGGGCTGAAGTCGGTAGTGTTGAGCGAAATCCGGATCGCTTCGACGACGGCGCCGCCGTCGGTTTCAAACGTCTTCTTGAACGCGGCTTCAGCATCGATACCCGGACCATAGTCGCTGACGGCGATGGCAACCTTCTTCGAGCCGTTCTTGAAGGCGATGTTGGCAGCGGGCACGGTGTTCTGCCACATCGTGAACGAGGTGCGCACGATATAGGGGCTCTTTTCGACGATCGAGGACGTCGCGGCATTCATCACCACCAGCGGCGTCTTGGATTCTTCCAGCAGCGGCGCCACGGCCATTGCGTTCGGCGTGAAGTACATGCCGGCGAGATACTGCACCTTGTCCTTGACGATCAACTCCTGCGCCAGCGCCTTGGACTTCGCGGGATTCGGGCCTTCCTCGTCCTTGTAGATGAATTCGATGGTGTGCTCGCCGACCTTGTTGCCATGCTCGGCGACCCAGGCGTCGATGCCCATCTTGTAGTTGGCGCCGAACAGCGCGTAGGGACCGGACATCGTGCCGATCACGCCGACCTTGATGACGTCGGCGGAAGCGGTGCCGCTCATCAAGGCCAGGATGGCGACGGACAGGATCGATTTTGTGGATCGGTTCATCAGAGCAGTCCTCGTTGAAGGGAGAAAACTTTGTCGGAAAGCTGTATTCAATAAACGTGCCGGAAAGACCGCAAGCCGCCGCTTCAAAACATCTCGAAGTATTCGCGCTGCTCCCAGTCGGAGACTTCGGCCTGGAATCGCTCGATCTCGGCATTCTTGATGTGGGTGTAGTAATCCACCATCGTCGCGCCCATCTTCTCGCGGAAGAACGGATCGTCCTTCAGCGCGAACACCGCCTCGCGCAACGATTTCGGCAACAGCGGTGCGTCGCTGTCATAGGGTGTATCCGCCGACAGGCCGGGGTCGAGCGCGCGATCGACGCCGTCGAGTCCGGCGAGAATTTGCGAAGACATATAGAGGTACGGATTGGCGGCGGGCTCGCCGACGCGATTTTCCAGTCGCGTCGCGGAATCGTTCGGACCGCCCAGCACGCGGATCATCGCGCCACGGTTGTCGCGGCCCCAGATCGCGCGGTCCGGCGCCAGCGAATAGGAACGGTAGCGCTTGTAGCCGTTGATGGTCGGCGTCGTGAACACGGTCGCCGCGCGCGCGTGCGCCAGCAAGCCCGCGAGATAGCCGCGACCGAAGGGCGACAACGGCTCGCCGTCATCCGTGGACATAAATGCGTTCTTGCCGGTGTCGCGCGACACCAACGACTGATGCAGATGCCAGCCGGACGACACCACGTTGGGAATCTTCGGCCGGCACATAAACGTGGCGTGATAGCCGCGGCGATGGCATATCTGCTTTACGGCGCTCCGAAACAGCACCATGGAATCCGCCGGCGTCAGGCCGACGGTGGGCGCGAAGGTGAATTCGCACTGGCTCGGTCCGTATTCCACTTCCACCGACCGCAGCGGCAGGCCGAGCGCCATCACATCGCGGCGGATGAATTCAAGCACCGGTTCCATCTGGTCGTAGCGCTGCTCGGTGAGATACTGAAAGCCGTGCGAGAGAAGGCTTACATCCGGCGGGCGTCCGGGCTGCCCGGCATCTTCCGGCGCCATCCGGGTCTCTTCGCTCTTGAAGATGTGACACTCGACCTCGAGACCGGCGACGAAGTCATAGCCGCGTCTGTTGAGGTCGGCGAGCACGCCCTTGTAGAGATGGCGCGTCGCGAACGGCACCGGGCGGCCATCGGCGAAATGCACGTCGCACAACAGCCAGCCGGTGGCCTCGGCCCACGGCAGCACGCGAAAGGTCAAGGGGTCAGGAATCATCAGGGCGTCTGCTGCGCCCTGCATTTCCGGAATGCCGAAACCGCCACCGGCTGTGAACACCGGAAAGACCGACTTGTGCGAAGTGTCCTTGGCGAACATCGTGGTGGTGATGTTGCAGCCGTTCTCCAATACGCGCAGCGCCTCGCTGGCGATCAGCGTCTTGCCGCGCAGGATGCCGTGCTGATCCGGAAACGACAGCCGGATCACTTCCAGCTTCTGTTCCTCGACGATGCGTCTGAGCCGGACGGCGGCGTCCTTCTGTTCTGCGGACCACAGGCCGTGGCGTTCGACGAAACTCAACGCACTCTCCTGTAAAACAATGGGAAGCCGATCACTCGGCGGCCGTGAGGCGCGTGACGGTGGCCGGCGTTTCGTTCGGCACGGGCGCAGCCCACGGCGCGCCACGACGGCGGGCGACGTCGACTTCCATCCAGTAGGTTTCCCAGCCGCGGGTCGGGCCGATGCCGTCCATCGTGGCGGGGCCCTGGATGCTGCGCGCGTTGCCCGCGTCGAGGAACATCATCGGCTTCTGGCCGCCGGCGACCTTCTCGATCTCCTGCCGCAGCAGTTTTCGATAAGCGATAATCGCCTTGTCTGAGGTGCCGAGATGCTCGCGGGTGCGATCCTGGATCTTGCCCATCGATTCCACCGCCCACTGATCGTGAACGTTGATGTCGGCGCCCATGCCGGTATAGGTCTCATGCGCCTGCTCGTGCGGATCGAAGCCGTAATCGTTGCTGCGATTCTTGCGCGAGACATAGTTTGGCAGCTCGTAGAGTTCGAGGCGCTGCTCGCGCATTTTCACCTTGTCCACCGGCTTGGTGTAACTGGTGAAGATCGCATACCAGTAGCAGCTCTCATCATCGACCGGTACGTGCCACTGCGTGATGGTCATCTCCGTGCTCATCGGAATCGCAAAGCCGTGCGGGAAAATCTGGTTGGTGACGCGCACATGGGTGCGCTCGTCGTCGAGCTGGCGCAGGGCGATCAGCCGCAGGCCGAATTCGGTCGACTCGACGTTGATGATCGGCCGATCGTATTCCCGCAAGATCTTGGTCATCGGCATCTCGCTGCCGGACGAGGCGCCGCGGAACTGCTTGCCATAGGCAGCCGAAGTATCCTCGTCCTCGAAGAAACGGTGCAGGAACGAGGCGTGCGCGGGATCGATGCCGACTTCCAGCGCCTGCAGCCAGTTGCAGTCGAACAAGCCCTTGAAGGCAAAGGTGTAGACTCCGGGTGCGGCGAAACAATCCAGCTCCGGGAAGGCCGGCGGCTCGCCTTCGCCGAGATAGGCCCACAGGATGCCGCCCTTCTCGACGACGGGGAACGCGCGCTGCTTGATGCCGGCGCAAAGTTTGGAGGTGACCGGCTCGGCCGGGGTTTCCAGGCACTTGCCTTCGACATCGAATAGCCAGCCATGGAACGCGCAGCGCACGCCGCCGCCTTCGAGCCGGCCGAATGCCAGATCGGCGCCGCGGTGCGGACAGTCGCGATCGAGCAGGCCGTAGCGGCCCTGATCGTCGCGAAACAGCACGAAATCCTCGCCAAGCAGTTTGACGGGCCGGATCGGCCGTTCGCCTTCCAACTCGTCGACCAGCGCCGCGGGCTGCCAGTATTGGCGCATCAACTTGCCGGCGGGCGCCTTCGGACCGATGCGCGTGATCAGGTCATTCTGCTCTTGGCTCATCATGGTGAGTTTCCCCGTTCAATTACGATCGCGTCACCGCTCAGCGCTGAAATACAATCTTGCCACCGACCACCGTCAACTCGGCCTTAATATCCTTGATCTGGTCTTCCGGAACGCTCATGAAATCCGCGGAGAGGACTACGAGATCGGCGAGTTTGCCGGCCTCCAGCGTGCCCTTCTGCGCTTCCTCGAACATGTATCGGGATGCGGCGCTTGTATAGAGGCGCAGCGCCTGCTCGCGGCTGATCGCCTCCGATGGACCGTAAACCTGGCCGGCCGGATCCTTCCGCGTCACCATGATGTACATGTTGAGAAACGGGTTGATCGGGTTGACCGGAAAGTCAGTGCCGGCGCCGAGGTTATCGAGCCCCATCTTGTCGATCATGGTTTTAGTGGGAACGGCGCGATCGGCGGTTGGCCTGCCGAGAAAGCGCTCGACGGTCGCCGCCTTGTCCCACATGAACACATTCTGGAAATCGATGCGGACGCCCCGCTTCGCCGCACGCTCCACCTGCTCAGGCCGTATCAGGCTGGCGTGGATCAGACCGAAACGGCGGTCCCGGATGGATTTCTCCTTGTCGACCGCCTCGAGCGCGTCGAGCACCTGATCGATGCCGAGATCGCCAACCACGTGCACTCCGACACGCCAGTTGTACTTGTTGGCGATCGACACAAGCTGCCTCAGCCGCTCTGGAGTCTGCTGGGCAACGCCATGATAGTCGTTGTGCGAGTCCGGGTAGGCCTCGCGCATCATCGCAGTCTTCAGGGTCATGCCGCCGTCGTAGAAGATCTTGATGCCGCCGAGCTTGAGCCACTCGTCGCCAAAGCCCGATGCGGTCCCGTTGCCGTTCATGATCGCGTCCCACACCGCCAGATCGGCCGGCGGCTCCGGCCAGAACATGGTGCCGACCCGCACGGTCGCCGCGCCAGAAAGCGCGATCTTCTCAAGGGTACGGGTGTCATGCGCACTGGTGGCGCCTTCGACGACGCTGGTGATTCCGAAACTGTTGAGCGTCTTTTGGGCAATGGTGTACTGTCGGATTTCGTCGTCCTCGCTGTAGGCAGGCACGAGTTTTTCGACCTGCGGGATCGCGGTTTCCACCAGAACGCCGGTAACGTCGCCCGAGGCATCCCGCTCGAAGGATCCACCCACCGGATCGGACGTGGTCCGATCGATCCCCGCCTGCTTCAGGGCCAGCGAGTTGGCCATGGCGAAGTGTCCGACGGTGCGCAGATAGACCGGATTGTCCGGCGAAACGCTGTCGAGCTCCTGGCGGGTGAGGTAGCGCTTCTCGGCGAGTTGCGACGGCGGATGCCAGCCGCCGGTGACGATCCATTCGCCGGGCTTCTTCTTCGCGACGAACGCCTTGATGAGTTCAAGCGCGCCGGCGACGTTTTTCGCGGCGCCGAGGTTGACCACGTACTCGCCGAGGCCTGCTGCCCTGAAATGCGTGTGCGTATCGATCAGGCCGGGCAGCACGGTCCTGCCGGCCAGATCGATCACCCGGGTCTGCGGCCCGGCCAGCATCCTGATAGCGGCATCGCTGCCAACCGCGAGTATCCGCCCGTCGCGGATAGCCAGCGCCTCGGCGACCGTGGATCTGCCGTCCATGGTGAGGATCTTGCCGCCGGCCAGCACCAGCCCGGGGGCAGTCCGGTCAGCCTGTTGCGCCCAAGCCGGTTGGCCCAGCACACCGCCCGCCATCATGCACGAAACCAGCAACCTCGCAGATCGATTCATGAACAGCCCCCGCCGCAAATGTTCAATAGACGAACGTATGTCCGTATTTGATTAGACTGACTCTGAACTGGGAAACTGACAAGCCTCAATTTGGATCAGCGCGCGAATAAAACCGGCAATTTGCCGCAGTGGCGTGGCCGCAGGCGTTGCGCCTTGCCAAGCCGGGTCCAGGAACTATTGTTCAATCACTGAACCAAACGGCGGAAATCCCTACATGACTGTGACTTGTATTGCCCAGACCCCCTGCAGGGGTTTGTTCTCATGAGCGGCCTGGTCATCATCGGCGCGTCCTATGCTGGCGTGCAGGCCGGCATCAGCGCCCGGGAGAAGGGCTATCAGGGGCCGATCCGCATCGTCGCCGACGAGATCCACCTGCCCTATCAGCGGCCGCCGCTGTCGAAGGGGTTCCTGTCGGGCAGCGTCGCCCACAGCAACCTGATCCTGCGCGGCGACGATTACTTTAAAGCGCAGAATATCGAGATGATGCTCGGCCATCGCGCCGTTCGCATCGATCGCGACGCGGGCCGCGTCGAACTCGAAGGAGGCGAGCACCTGGCCTTTGATCAATTGCTGATCGCCACCGGATCGCGGGCGCGGCAGCTCACCGTGCCGGGCGCGGGTGGCGCGGACATCGTCTATCTGCGCACGCTGGATCATGCGGTGGACCTGAAGCCACGGCTGGAGGCGGCGAACGAGGTCGTCATCATCGGCGGCGGCTTCATCGGGCTCGAAGTCGCGGCCACCGCGGCAAAGGCCGGCAAGAAGGTGGTGATGATCGAGGCGGTGTCGCGGCTGCTGGAGCGCGCGGTGTCGCCGCTGATCTCGCAGTTCCTGCTCGACATGCATGTTGCGCACGGCGTCGATATCCGTTTCCACCAGAGCGTCACGGCGATCGAGAACTACGGCGCATTGCATGAGGTGATCTGCTCGAACGGCGACCGCGTCCGCGGCGACCTGATCGTCGCCGGCATCGGCGGCATCGCCAATGACGAAATCGCCTCCGCTGCAGGCATTCCCTGCGCCAACGGCATCGATGTCGACGAATACGGCCGCACCGGCGTGCCGGGCATCTATGCCGCCGGCGATTGCAGCAACCATCACAACATCTTCGCCGGCCGCCGCGTGCGGCTGGAATCGGTGCAGAATGCCACCGACCAGGGCAAGGCCGCGGGCACGGCGATCGCCGGCCACCTCGAACCCTATGTCGCCGTACCCCGCTTCTGGTCCGACCAATATGATGCGAAGCTGCAGATCGTCGGACTGTCCGGCCCCGACGATACGGCCGTCATCCGCGGCGCGCTCAGTGACGGCAAGTTCTCGGTGTTCTATTATCGCGAGGCCAGGTTGATGGCCGTGGACAGCATCAACAAGCCGGGTGACCAGATGATCGCGCGTCGGCTGATCGCGGCATCGCTGTCGCCTTCGCCGGAACAGGCCGCGGACCTTTCATTCGATCTCAAGAAAGTGGAAGCCGCCGCGTGACGGGGGACCGCGCATGGTGAAGCCGAAGCGCGCCGAGGGCGAGGAGCGCGGAAACACCGACTTCATCGAAAGCCTCGACCGCGGCTTGCGCGTGTTTGAATTGTTCGGCGCCGACCCCAGGCCGATGACGCTGAGCGATCTGGCCAAGGCCGCGGGCCTGCCGCGCGCCACGGCCCGGCGCATTCTGTTCACGCTGGAGCGCGCCGGCTATGTCGCCATCGACGGCAAGATGTTCACGCTGACGCCGCGTGTGCTGGTACTGGCAGCGTCGTACCTTTCGTCGAACCAGATCGTGGCGGTGCTTCAGCCGGTGCTCGACCGCGTCTCCAGCGCCGCGCAGGAAATCTCCTCGCTGGCGATCCTTGATGGCGACGAGGTGATCTTCATCGCGCGCGCCAGCCCGGCGCGGGTTTTCTCGGCGGGGATCGATCTCGGCTACCGGCTGCCGGCCTACTGCACCTCGGTCGGCCGGGCGATGCTCGGCAAGTACAGCAACAGCGATCTCGCCGCAGCCCTGGCCGCGATGGAGCTTAAGGCGATGACGCCGTTCACCGTCATCGACCGGGATCTGTTGCTCGCCTCCATCATGACCGACCGTGAGAAAGGCTATTCGCTGGTCGACCGCGAGGCCGAGCCGGGTTTCCGCTCGATCTCGGTGCCGGTGCGCCGCTATGACGGCGAGATCGTCGCCGCCATCAACATGGGCGCGCATGTCGACCGCATCTCCACCGGCGAGATGATCGACCGCTTCTTGCCGCTGCTGCGCGAGGCTTCCGATTCCGTGAAGTCGATGCTGCTGTAACAAGGCCCTCCCCGTCATTCCGAGCGCAGCAAAGCAATCCAGAAGCCTCGTGCGAGAGAAGAACTAGCGCTCCTTGCAATGACGGGGAAATGGTAAACTGCTCCCGAGGAAATTCAGACATGCCGCACATCATCATCGAACATTCCACCGACGGCCACGCGCAGTTCGATGCCGCCGCCCTCATGCGCGCGTTGCATGACGCCGCCGCCGGCACCGGCGTGGTGCAGGCCGCCGACCTCAAGATCCGCACATTGGCCTATTCGGATTATCTGGTTGCGGGCCAACGCGACGGCTTCTGCCATGTCACGCTGTACCTGCTGGAGGGGCGGACGCCCGAGCAGAAGGTGCTGCTGAGCGAAGCTATTCGTACGACGATGGTGCAATTGCTGCCGCAGACGAAGAGCCTCAGCGTCGATATCCGCGACATGGACCCGGTGGCCTACAAGAAGCGGCTGCTGGGCTGAGCCCCTACTCCATGCCCTGCTGGATGCTACGGCCGAGCGCGAACAGGCGTTGATCTATCGCGACCGGAACTTCGCAGACGAATTTGATGACGCGCTGGCGGTCTTCGAAAATTCTCGTCTGCCACAGCAACTGGTTACTGATCTGTTCGATCTTCGCCGGGTCCGAGGTCGTCTCGTCCTGCAGCGCATGCATCGACTGGCCGGCGGCGCGGATCGCGTCCGCGGCTTCGCGCTGCTTGCGGGTGATGCGTTCCAGCCCGCTCATCACCGAAGAACGTTGCCCGTTCAGCGTCTCGAACAGACCGGCGAACAGGCGCTTGCCTTTGTCCAGTTTGCGCTCGCTGGAGCCCGCGAGAAATTCCGTCACCGCTCTGTCGGCCTCATCAAGCGGCGTACGCCGCGCCGCAAGCCTCGCCACCAGCGCGCTGACGGCGATGTCGTCCTTCCATTTCTGTGTGGCATCGCCGAGGTCGGGCCCCGCCCACACCGCAGCAAGCGAGACCTCGGGAACCTTCGCCTGCATACAGGGCCAGTCCGGATAGCGCGGATCGGCGGCATGGCCGGCACCGGGCCAAAAGCCCAGCATCAGCATCGCGAAGATGAGCTTGAATTTCATGCCTCGCCTCCCGCAGGACCGCGACGCGCGATGCCGCGCGACGGGTCATAGGCCATTGCCGCCGCGACCATGAACACGATGGCGCAACCGCCGACCACCGCCAGCGACACGCCGTTGAGGCGGCCGTATAGCGCGAAGCGGATTAGTTCGACCGCGTGGGTGAAGGGGTTGATTTCGCATATAAAGGCCAGCATCGGGCTGCCCTCCTGCACGCGCCACAGCGGATAGAGTGCGGAGGAAGCAAAGAACATCGGGAAGATCACGAAATTCATCACGCCGGCGAAATTCTCCAGCTGCTTGATCCCCGACGAGATCAACATGCCGAGCGCACCGAGCATCAGTCCGGACAGGATCAGCGCCGGCAGCACGGTGAGATAACCGATCGGCGGTGGCTCGATCTCCCAGAACCAGGCAATCGCCAGAAAAGCATAGACCTGCAGCACCGATACCGCCGTGCCGGCCAGCAGCTTGCAGAACAGCAGATACCAGCGCGGCAGCGGGCTCACCAGCAGCGTGCGCATGTTGCCCATCTCGCGGTCATAGACCATCGACAGCGAAGACTGCATGCCGTTGAACAACTGGATCATCGCCATCAGGCCGGGCGTGATGTAGACCTCGTAAAGGATATAGGTCTCGTAAGGCGGGATGATCGAGATGCCCAGCACCTGACGGAAGCCGGCGGCAAAGATGAACAGCCACACCAGTGGCCGCACCAGCGCCGAGACGAAACGTTCGCGCTGATGCAGGAAGCGCAGCGCTTCGCGCCAGACAATGCCGTTCATGCAGACGGCGTATTGCGCCAACGTAAAGCCGCGCGGCGATGGGATCGCCTCAATCGTCATGGCGCGACCTCCGCGGTCAGCCGCATGAAGGCGGCGTGAAGGTCGCGCGCGCCGGATGTAGCGAGGATGTCCGCCAGCGTGCCGCGTGCGAGCACGCGTCCCTGATGCAGAACGACGAGACGGTCGCCGTCGGCGATCTCGTCGAACAGATGCGTCGCATAGAGCACGCCGATGCCCTGCTCGCGTACCAGCGCACGGACATGGCCCAGCATGTCGGCGCGCGACCTGACATCAAGGCCAACCGTGGGCTCATCGAGCAGCAGCAAGCGCGGCCGGTGCAGCAGCGCGCGCGCAATCTCCAGCCGCCGCATCTGGCCGCCGGACAAGTCGCGGCACTTGCTGTTGCCGCGATCGGACAGATCGATCTGCGCCAGCACTTCGGCGGCGCGCACGCGTGCTTCGCGCCGGCCAATGCCGTGCAGTGCTGCATGGTACAAAAGATTTTGCGTCACCGACAGATCGAGATCAAGCGTCCGCGACTGGAACACGACGCCGAGCCGTCGCAGCGCCTCGCCGGGCTCAGCGCCGATGTCGTGGCCGAAGATGCGGATGTGGCCGTGCTGCACACCAAACAGCCGCGTCACCAGCGCCACCAGCGTGCTCTTGCCAGCACCGTTCAAGCCAAGCAGCGCGGTGAACGCGCCCGGTGCCACGTCGAGACTGACGTGGTCGAGCGCGCGGCGGGCGCCGTAATCGTGGCAGACGGCGTCGATCGACAACGCAGCCGCCATCGCCGGTTCGCCGTGCAGATCGCTGTTCATGTGCTCGGCAGGGTTCGGCATCATGGTGGCGCCATCGTAATGCCCCAGGGCAGTTCACCGACCTGGATGGTTTTGATGACCTTCATTGCGGCCACATCGATCACCGAGACGTCGTTGGAAATGCCGTTGGTGGTGAGTAGATATTTTTCGTCGGGCGTAAACGCCATGTGCCAGACACGCTGCCCGACCAGCAAATACTTCGTCACCTGATGCGTGGTTGCATCGACCACCGCGACGCGGTTGGCGGGACCCAGCGCAACAAAGCCGGTCTTGCCGTCTTTGGTGATCGCCATTCCAACCGGCTGGATCGCCTCGCGGCGCAGCCCGGGAATCGCAAAATTGATCTTGCCGGTGGCCTCGCGCTTGACGGGATCGATGATGGTGACGGTGCCGCCGATCTCGGCGGAAACCCACAGCTCGGAGTGGTCGCGCTTGAATTCTGCGTAGCGCGGCCGGCCATCGACCAGCACGTTGGCGACGATCTGGCGCGTCTCGGTATCGATGAAATGCGCCATGTTGGTGGTCTCGGAGGTGTTGATCAGAATCTTGCCGTCCGGGCTGATCGCCATGCCCTCCGGCTCGACGCCGACCTGCACCTCGCCCAGTCGCGCGCGGCGAGCGATGTCGATGATCGTCACGGTGTTGTCGTTCTCGTTGGCGACGTAGAGGATCTTGCCGGCGGCGTCCTGCACGAACAGTTCCGGATCGGGGCCGGACGGAAGTGTGTCCACCACCTCCTGCTTCGCCACATCGATCACCTGGATGGTGTCGTCGTCGCCGACCGCAACCAGCACGAACTTGCCGTCGCGCGTGAACTCGATGCCGCGCGGGCGCTGGCCGACGGTGATGGTCTTCGTCACGGTCCACGTATCGGTGTCGATCACCGAGACGGTGTTGCCCTTCTCGTTGGAGACATAAGCGATGGTGGCGCAGGCAGGTGCAGCCAGAAAAATAGACGTCGTCATTGCGAGGAGCACGTGCGACGAAGCAATCCAGCCCTTCGCTTTTGGCTTCTGGATTGCTTCGCTACGTTCGCAATGACGGAGCGGGTGGCAAGCCGTTCGTATATCCATACCCTTGGTCAGTTCAACTTGCATTTGCTCTCCGGTCGATCGACGCCCAGCGTGTCCAGTTCCGATGTCTGGTGCAGAAACCCCTCCTGCGGCGACACCGACACCACCATGCGACCATCGGCGAGCAGGATCGGCTGGCGCAGTTGCCTGTTCCAGTCGCGCAAGGTCAGTGGCTGGCCCTTGAAGGCCGCAATCTCGAAATTGGGGCTCTTGAGAAACGTGGTGATCGTTTTCGCATCGCCGGATTTCGTACGCGATGCAGCCTCGCCGATCATCCGCACCGCGGTCCAGGCCTGCATGTCCCTTGCGGTCATACGGCGAGCATTGAGCTTGACGAAGCGGTTCTGCAACTGGATCGCGCCCCACTGATCATGGGCCGCGTCCCAGCTGGTCGGCACCAGTCCGGCAGAACCGGCGACCGGCCGCGCGTCCCATGTGCGGTACGGTAGATACAAAGCGAACACCTCGCTCTCGTCGGCGGCGACCAGCACATCGTAAGCGGGCGCAGATTGCGTGAAGGCAGGCATCTGGCGCTGGATTAGCGTGACGCCGCTGTCGGTGCGCCGCGCGCCACCTTTATCCTCGAAGGTCCGCTCCTGCACGATCTTCGCCCCGAACCTCGCGGCGGCGCGGCGCAGCGCGTCAGCATAGAGCTGGTCGGGCGGATGCGAGCCCGACACCAAGAGCCAGCGCTTCCATTGCTTCCACACCAGATACTGCGCCAGCGCATCGGCCAGCATCGAGCGCGTCGGCGCAATGTGCAGCACGTTGCTACGGCAATCCTCCTCGCGCAAACGGTCGTCGGTAGCGCCGGCATTGAGCAAGACCACGCCGCGCTCGCGCACCGCGTCGGCGACTTTCAGCAAATCGTCGGCCGCAAGGTCCGCAACTATGAAGCCGGCCTTGCGATCGGCCAGCGCGTTCGCTGCTGCGGCGGCATCGTCGTCCTTCTTCAGGCGGACCTCATCGAGCGTAAAGCGCTGGTCGAGAAAGCGGCCCGTGGTGCTGTTGTCCTCGATCGCCAGCCGCGCGCCGGCAAGGCCGTCATTGTCGGCGCCTTGCTGCAACAGCGAAAGACTCGGGCGAAACCCGGCCGGGCCGAGATAGCCGATCCGGATCTCGACCGGTTCGGCTGCCGCCGACGCCGCGGTGAGCAGCACGCAACTGGCGATTGCCCACCACTGCAGAGCCAAAGAAACCTCCTCCCAAGCCTCCTTCGACATCCGCCGATCCGAAGACTTCTGACTTGAAACATGGCTGATCCGTCCTAAGTTGCAACGAACATTTTGGTGTGGCCCGGACCGGAGCATCGATCATGCGCGCGATAGGGGTTATTGTCGTCTTGCTGCTGGCGCTGTCACCGGCGCACGCGCAGACACCAAAGGCCGCGGTGTTCGATTTCGAATTGGCAGATTCCAGCCTGGAAGGCGAAAAGAACGGGCCGCGCACCGACGAACAGGCACGGCTGTTGCTTGTCAGCGATCAGTTGCGTAAGGGGCTCGCCGATTCCGGCCAATTTGAAGTGCTTGATATCGCCCCGGTCCGCGCCGAGGCGCATAACAGCAACCTGCAGGCTTGCGGCGGCTGCGACGTACAATATGCGCAAAGACTGAACGCCGACCTTGCGATCACTGGTGTCGTGCACAAGGTGTCAACGCTGATCCTCAACATGACGATCTTCGTCCGCAATGCGCGGACCGGGCACCTGATCACGGCCGCAAACGCGGATTTCCGCAGCAACAGCGACGAATCCTGGTCGCGCACCGCCAGCTTCCTGCTGCGCAACCGGCTGCTTGAGCCGAATTTCGGCGTGCCGAAGTAGTGCGGGTTCGTTCCCCGGTGGCTTGAATAGTAGCCGGGATCCCGGATCTGCGGAGCGGTACAGCGGCGATGCAAGTGCATCGCTTGAGAGTGCCGCACCGCGTCCGGGACACGATCGCTATCTCTAGCCCTGCAGCCGCACCGCGTGCCAGCGCAGATGGTCCTCCATGAAGGTGGAGATGAAGTAATAGCTGTGATCGTAGCCTGGCTGGCGGCGTAGGGTCAGCGGGATGCCGGCGTCGGCACAGGCGTTTTCCAGCAGACCGGGATGGAGCTGCTCGGTAAGGAACGGATCGGCGTCGCCGACATCGACCAGCAATTCGCCTATCCGCGCGCCGTCCTCGATCAGCGCCACCGCGTCATGCGCCCGCCACGCCGCGCGATCCTCGCCGAGATAGCCGCCCAGAGCCTTGATGCCCCACGGCGCCTGCGAGGGCGCGGCGATCGGCGAGAATGCGCTGACGGCGCGGTAGCGGTCGGGATGGCGCAACCCGATTGTCAGCGCGCCGTGGCCTCCCATCGAATGGCCCATGATCGATTGCCTGTTCATGTCGGCGGAAAAGTTCGCGCCGATCACCGCCGGCAATTCTGCCGTGATGTAGCTCCACATCCGGTAGTTCGTGGCGAACGGCGCTTGCGTCGCGTCCACATAGAAGCCGGCGCCGAGGCCGAAATCATAGGCATTGGCGGGATCGCCGGGCACGCCCTCGCCGCGCGGGCTGGTATCGGGCGCGACGAAGATCACGCCGAGTTCAGCGCAGGCGCGGCGGAATTCGCCCTTCTCGGTGACATTGGCATGGGTGCATGTCAGGCCGGAGAGATACCACACCACCGGGCATGGCCTGACGCCGGCCTGCGGCGGCACGAACACCGAAAACGTCATGCCGGTGCCGGTTGTGCTGCTGGCGTGCTTATAGACGCCCTGCGTGCCGCCATGCGAGCGGATCAGCGAAACGGTTTCGATCGTCATGAAGCATGCTCCGGCGCAAAATATAAACCGCCGGCAACGCGCCGGCGGGTGCATATGCGCCCGCCGGCGGGACCGGATCAAGTCCGGCCGATGGCGTCAGGCCGCCTTGGCGCGGGACTGAGCGACGTGACTGGAAATCGCGTCCATCAAGGCCGGCGACAGGCAGTCATAGGGTTCCAACCCCAGCTCCTTCAGCCGTGCGCGGATACCTGGCATTTCCTTGGCATCGACGCCGGATTCGATCACCGACGACACGAAGGCCGCAAAGCCCGGTGCGGCTGAGCCGCCGTGCTCAAACAGTTCGGGGTGGATGAAATCGAGCCCGTAGAACGGATGCGCCTTGTTCTCGATCCGGCCGTACATATGCGTGCCGCAGACTTTGCAGGCGTGGCGCTGGATCGTCGCGGAAGCGTCCACGACCTGCAGCTTGTCGCCGTTCTCTAGCACCGTGACATTATCGCGCGGCACCACGGCGACCACCGAGAAGGTTGCGCCTTCGGGTTTCCAGCATTTGCTGCAGCCGCAGGCATGGTTGTGTGCGACGTCGCCGCGAATGCCGACCTTGACTGGTCGATCCTTGCATTTGCAGACCAGTGTTCCGCCAGCGAAGCTTCCGCTACCGGCCTTGACGCCGTTGTCGACCGAGGGGTGGATGTGAACGGTCATGGGTCAATCCTCCTGTCCGATTTTGTTTTGATAGTTGGCGGCGATGCATAGCCCTGCAAACAGGTTCACTCTCCAGTTGCTACCCAAATCATTGCACGGCTGCGCGCAACGTCAAGGATGCTGAGGCAGGCTTCGAGCTTTTTTGATACGAATTCGCGCACAGCAGGGATGCTGCGTAGCGATATCGCAAACGCAGCAGCCGCACCTGCGAAGTATCAGATCAAGTTTGCTTCGTGGAGGACGCGGAACCGCGACTTCGCATCCGGTTGCCGGAACACCCCGATGCGGTCGATGCGAAGCGTCGTGAGCGCGAGCGCGGCGAAATCCGCCTGCAGTCTCGCCAGCACCTCCGCGCCGCGCGGCGGCGGCAACCGGCCAGTCAGCGTCATATGGAACAGGAAGTCGTCACACACGAAAGGATAGCCGAAGCGGTCGAGTTGTTCGGCCTGGCGCGGCGTAAATGTCTCCGGCTTGCGCCGGGCGCGATCGGCCGCCGTCATCGGTGCGCGCATGGGATCGAACGTCTCGACACACTCCTGCGCCAGCGCGTGGAGTTCGGCCACCGGTTCGGCGGCCACGATCGCGATGAAGCCGCCGACACCGCGGACCACCGGTGCAATCACCGGGATCGCGCGCGGCGTGGCGGCGAAGCGATCGAACGCGGCGATCAATCCGGCTTCGCCAATGCCCGGCGCCAGCGCGAACGGCGCTTTCAGCGTAGCGTGGAAGCCGTATTTGCGCGGGTCCTGCGTCAGCTCGGCCCAGTCCGGAATATCGGCGACGAGCCGGTCCGGGAACGGCACATCCTGGCCGACAAAGGCATCGTAGCCGAGCACGTTGGCGCCGAAGCACGCGAGAGGGGCATCGGCGGGCGGCGCGTAATAGATCGCATAGCGGGGGAAATCGGTCATGGATCGACCATAAAGCGGCAGCACATCGGCGCAACCAGCGCCGGAACTCCGGGGGTGGTCGATGTCGTGAGGCCTGCGATACATGTTGAATCGGCGTCTCGGTCCTGCGAAAGCCTGTCGCACAAGTCGAATCGTGGCTTGCGGCGTCGAAAACACTATTTTTTCAGGCAAAATCTGTGCAGATCCCATTCAATCCGGGTTTTTTTCTGTAATTTTCAATAGTGTCAGTTTCACCGAATCACTCACGCAAAGGTGCCCAATGGCCGATCAAATGACCAAATCGCAGCTCATCGAGAAGATCAACGAGTCCCATCCGGATCTGACCAAGAAGGACGTCAAGGGCGTTCTCGAGACTCTGGCCGTGGTCGGCTACAAGGAATTGAAGAAGAACGGCGTGTTCCTGGTCCCCGGCTTCGCCAAGTTCGTGGTCATCAAGAAGCCCGCCACCAAGGCACGCAAGGGCACCAACCCCTTCAACGGCGAGCCGATGACCTTCAAGGCCAAGCCGGCCCGCAAGATCGTTCGCGCCCGTCCGGTCAAGGCCGCCAAGGACGCAGTCTAAGCGACACGCGGCAGCCCTCAGGCGCCGCATTGAAGTGAGAACGGCGCGGCATTCTCGAGGGAGTGTCGCGCCGTTGTCATTTGAACCCCTTGAGCGATCGCATGCCGCGCGGCTTCACTCCCCTGCCCGCGGCTCCGGCTTGGCGTCGACCATCGGCAAGTCGGCCTGGCGCCAGCCGTCGGTGCCTTCGGAATACCAGGCGACATTCGTATAATCATAGGTCAGCGCGCGCTTGGCCGCGTTCCAGGACATCCAGCAATTGGCCTGACAATAGAACACCAGCAACCGCGCTTTATC
Organism: Tardiphaga sp.; assembly: GCF_028290495.1. Classification (GTDB taxonomy): domain Bacteria; phylum Pseudomonadota; class Alphaproteobacteria; order Rhizobiales; family Xanthobacteraceae; genus Tardiphaga. Next base: position 21,542 of record NZ_JAQGJT010000124.1, on the reverse strand, counting down.
GCCGCCACTGGCGCGTTGCAGGCCGCGCTTGAGGTAATCCTCGGTGACTTCAGCCAGTTCGCCGTAGCCTGTATCAGGCAGCCACAGGCTACCCGGGATATGCGGCCGCGGCGCTTCGCGCCACACAGTGCCGGCCGGCAGGTTCGTTGGCTTCGGCGGCCGCGGCAGCACATCGATGAAGGCGGCAGCACCCGAACGCCAGCGCGCCTCGGCCTGCGCCGTGGTCAACACCTGCGCGCCCCGCAAGGTCGCCGGCACCGGCGCGCGGTAATTCTCCATACGATAACCCGGCGGCTCCGCAACGACATCCTGCGCCCGCGCAGGCATCGCAGCGATCCATGCGAAAGCCACGAACCATGCGAGATGCCGGATCACGGCTGCTTCGGCACTGATGTTTGCGCGGAGATCGGCCGGTCGTTGTCATCGAGCAGCGGCACCCCGTAGCCCAGCAGGATCGTATTGATCTCGGCCTGGTTATCCTGAATGAAGCGGTTCAGCAGCCGCTTCCAGTTCTGGTCGGCGGCGCGCACGCCCATGCCGATCCGGTATGCCAGCCGCGGCCCGCTGGTTTCCTTGACCAGCGGCGTGACGTGCAAAGGCGGATTGGCCCGCTTGGCATGGTAGCCGGCCATCGGCCCCCACAGTACGCCCACATCAACCACGCCGCTGGCGATGTCCGCGATCATCGCCTCGGCCGAGGAATCGATCCTTGTGTCGACCATCAGCGGATAGGGCTTGGCGTTGCCCATCAACCCGTTGACGGCGATGTTCGTGGCCGGCGGCGTCGCGGCAACGACACCGATGTGCTTGTCCTTCAGGCGGGGATCACTGAGCGTCGAGACCCCCTCAAGTCCGCTGCCGGATTTTGCCACCATCGCATACGCCGTGCGCATATAGGGGTTGGTGCCCTGCACGAGGTCGTCGCCCTGCGGATAGCCCATCACGACGTCGCAGCGATGCGCGCCAAGCGTCATGCGAAAGAAGCCGGTGGCCTGCGGAAAGAAGGTGTAGGCCAGACGCTTCTGCAACTTGGCGGCCAGCAGTTCGGCGATCTTGTTCTCGTAGCCCTCGCCCTTGTCGTTGGAAAGCGGCAGGTTGCGCGGATCGGCGCAGACCCGCAGCACTTCGGGATCGATCAGTTCGATCGACAGATCGCCACCCTCCGGCCGTGGCTGCGCGCCGGACGGCGCGACATCCAGCCATGCGGCCACGGCGGCAAAGGCAAAAGCGATGGCCTGATATCGACGGGCTACGAAAAATGTCATCGCCGTCATCTCCTTCGATCCTCCGCCTGCAACGGATGCGACCGTCGGTTACTTCTTGACGCCCATGCAGGAATCCTCCGCCTGCTGCGCGGCCGGCGGCTTGTCGTCGTGCTTGGCCGGCCGCACGCGGCCAACCGCATCGGCACCGCGGGCGCGCAGGTAGACGTAGAGATCATCGATATAACAGGCGACATTGGGATTATCGCCGAAAGCCGGCATCACATTGGTGTGCGAGGTATTGACGTTCTTGCGGCCGCTGGCGACCACTTCCAAGAACTCGCCATAGCTCAAGGTCTTGACGGATTCCTTCAGCGCCGGCGCGTAACTTGAGCCCTCGCCATCGGGGCCGTGGCAGACGTGACATTCCGAATGGTAACGGCGATAGCCGGAATAAGTGTACCAGTCGGTGCTGCCATTGGTGACCTTGAAGGTCGGGTTGTCTTCCTTGTCGAAATATTTTCCGTCCTCTTCCTTGACGGCGGCGGGATCGGGTGGAGCTTCAGCAAAAACAGGATGAACGAAGGTCACGACGGCCGCAAACGCCGCCACACAGAGAATAGCACGCACGGGCATTTCCTTGAGTTTCTTATTGCGGGATGCGTCTGGCGGGAGCGCCCTTGGACCGAGCAACCGGCGCGTGGATCGCTCCACGCGCCGGTCGTTAGCGGCTCCGTCTATTGCGGCAGCGCGAACACCGTGAGCCCGCCACCGAGCGCGGTGTAGTTCGTCAGTGCTGCATAGCCACCCACCGCGCCGAGGCCGGCGGTCGGATCGGTCAGACCGGCCGCAAGCCCGATGCCTGCCCAGCCGCCGACGCCGGACAACACGGCGATATATTGCCGGCCGCCCTGCTCATAGGTGGTGACGTTGCCGATGATGCCGGACGGGGTCTTGAACTTGTAGAGTTCCTTGCCCGTCTTGGCATCGACCGCCTTCAGGTAGCCTTCCAGCGTGCCGTAGAACACCACGCCGCCAGCGGTGGCGAGCGCACCGGACCACACCGAGAACTGCTCCTTGTTGGACCATACGATCTTGCCGGTCTTGTTGTCCCAGGCGATGAAATTCCCCATGTGGGAATCGCCCTGGGGCGGATACATCGACAGCGTGGCCCCGACATAGGGCTGGCCGGCGGTGTAGCTCACCTTGAACGGCTCATAGTCCATGCAGACGTGGTTGGTCGGCACGTAGAACAGCTGCGTTTCCGGCGAATAGGCCGCCGGCTGCTCGTCCTTGGTGCCGAGCGCGGCCGGGCAGATGCCCTTGGTGTTCTTGTCCTCGCCGCCGGACTCGGTCGAGTACTGCGGGAGCACCTTCGGCCGGCCGTAGGTTGGCGAGGCCTTGTTCATATCGACGCCGGAGGTCCAGTTCACCTTCGGATCGTACTTCTCGGCGACCAGCAATTCGCCGTTGACGCGGTCGAGCGTGTAGCCGATGCCGTTGCGGTCGAAGTGCGTGAGAAGCTTGCGCGGCTGGCCGCCCATCTCCTGGTCGCTCAGGATCATCTCGTTGACGCCGTCATAGTCCCATTCGTCATGCGGAGTCATCTGGTAGACCCAGCTGGCCAAGCCGGTGTCCGGATTGCGCGCGAAGATGGTCATCGACCACTTGTTGTCGCCCGGGCGCTGCTTGGGATTCCAGGTCGAGGGATTGCCGGATCCGTAATAGACCATGTTCAGCGCGGGATCGTAGGACAGCCAACCCCATGTGCAGCCGCCGCCGATCTTCCACTGATCGCCCTGCCATGTCTTGAGGCTGGAATCCTTGCCGACCGGCTTGCCGAGTTCCGTAGTCTTGACGGGATCGACCATGATCTGGTCGTCCGGACCCTCCGAGAAGGCGCGCCAGACCTGCTTGCCCGTCTTGAGATCATAGGCGGTGACGTGGCACTGCACGCCGAATTCGCCGCCGGAGATGCCGATCAGAACCTTGTCCTTGATCACCAGCGGTGCCGAAGTGCCGGTACCGCCCTTGCCGGGATCGCCGTTCTTCACCGACCATTCGACCTTGCCGGTCTTGGCGTCGAGCGCCACCAACGTTGTGTCGGCCTGGTGCAGGAAGATCTTACCGTCGGCATAGGCGACGCCACGATTCACCGTATCACAGCACATCACCGGGATGACGTTGGGATCCTGCTTGGGCTCGTACTTCCAGACGATCTTGTTCTCGTTGGCGAGGTCGAGCGCATAGACAATGTTCGGGAACGGTGTGTGAACATACATCATGTTGCCGATCACCAGCGGGCCGCCTTCATGGCCGCGCAGCACGCCCGTGGAGAACGTCCACGCGACCTGCATCTTGCCGACATTGGCGGCCGTGATCTGCTTCAATTCCGAATAGCGCTGGCTGGCATAATTGCCGGCCGGAATCACCCAGTCCTTCGGATTCTGCTGCATCTTGAGCAGTTCGTCGTTGGCATTTGCCGCGCCCGCGGCAACGACCGCTACAGCGCCGAGACAGGTAGCGAATAGCACCTTGTGCATGTCGTATCCTCCCACGTGATATTGTTCGTTGTTGCTTAACCTTGCGATGGGCCCGAGACGCACGCCCAGCACTCACACCTGCAGCGGGATATACTTCAAACGGAAAGTCGCAGCGGTAGCGGCGGAGGACATTCTCGTCTCTTCGCTTGCCGCCGATTCCAAAGACCCCGGCTATCCCAACGAACCGAAGTCCAGTTGAAGTCGAAAGCATGGAAATGCTAATCCCGACATTTCCTGCACGCAACACAAATTACAAATGATAGTACCTCTTTCGAGTAGTTCGCTTTTTCGCACTGCCGAACAACGCGCGAGTTCCAAAATGTGTCATGGATACTTACGCATGATGCACCGATGGCTGACGGTCACACTATCAATATCAATCATTTTAACGATCGCCACTGTGCAGGCGCAGCAAGACCAGCCACTCGCGGTTAGCGAGATCGCGCCGGGCGTCTTCGTGCATATCGGCCAGATCGCGCTGATGACTCCGCAGAATGACGGCGGCATCGCCAATATCGGCTTCATCATCGGCCGCGATGCGGTGGCGGTGATCGACAGCGGCGGCAGCGTGCGCGAAGGCAAACAGCTACGCGCGGCGATCCGGCAGCGCACCAAGCTTCCGGTGCGCTATGTCATCAACACCCACGGCCATCCCGATCATGTATTTGGCAACGCCGCCTTTGTCGCCGACGGCGCGATCTTCGTCGGGCACAAAAACCTGCCGCAGGCGCTGGCGCAACGCGGACCGTTTTATCTTGATGCGTTTCGCCGCCTGCTCGGCGACGCGCTGATCGATGACGTCCGCATCATCGCGCCGACCATGCTGGTCGACGGTGAGATGACGCTCGACCTTGGCGGCCGCACGCTGGCGCTGCGCGGTTGGCCGACGGCGCACAGCGACAGCGACCTCACAGTACTCGATATCACCACCGCGACATTGTTCGCCGGTGACCTGGTGTTCAGGGAGCACATCCCGATCGTCGACGGCAGCCTGCGTGGCTGGCGCGGCATGCTCGAGCAGCTGGCAGCGCTGCCGGCGCGGCGCGTGGTGCCCGGCCACGGCGCGATCGGCGCTTGGCCGGACGCGCTCGATGACCAGCGGCGGTATCTGCAGGTGCTGGATGCGGATATCCGTGCGCTGATCGCCAAAGGCGTGCCGTTGTCGCGTGCGGTGCAGCAGGCAGGCCTGTCGGAGAAACCGCGCTGGCAGATGTTCGACGACTATCATGCTCGCAACGCCACCGCCGCCTACTCGGAAATTGAATGGGAATAGTTATGACGCCGGGATAAAGTACCGGTTCGCTCAGGAGATCGCGCCATGATCGCAGGTCGTCTTTTTCGAGTAGCCCTTTTCGCTATTGCGCTGCACGGCCCCGCGCTGGCCGCGGACGAGCCTTACGATCCGTGGCCCGGGCTGGTGCAGGATATTTTCGACAACCGCCCGATGCAGGATGGCACGGGCATCGTCGCAATCGAGATGCCCACCCGCGCCGAGGACGCCGCCATCGTGCCGGTGACCTTGCGCACCACGCTGCCGCCGGGCGACAGCCGCCGCGTCCGCGCGATCACGCTGGTGATCGACCAGAACCCGGCGCCGATGGCCGGCCGCTTTGAGTTCGGGCCAAATTCCTCGGTGTCGGAAATCTCCACGCGGGTCCGCATCAACAACTATACGGACGTCCACGCTGTGGCCGAACTCAGCGACGGCCAACTCTATGTGACGAAGATCTACGTCAAGGCTTCCGGCGGTTGCTCGGCGCCAGCGGCAAAGAACGCCGAAGAGGCCAAGGGCAAGCTCGGCCAGATCCGTTTCCGGCAATTCGCCAAATCGGGCGACAATCCGGCGAGCGGCGCCCGCGAAGCGCAGCTGATGATCGGCCACCCCAACAATTCCGGCCTGCAAATGGATCAGGTCACGCGACTCTATGTTCCGGCGTTCTTCGTCAACGACATCAAGATATGGCAGGATGACCAGTTGCTGCTGTCGCTGGAAGGCGGCATTTCAATCTCCGAAGACCCCAACATCCGCTTCACCTATCTGCCGCAGGGCGCGAAGCGCTACCGCGTCGAGGCGCGAGATACCGAGGGGCATGTTTTCGCCGGCGAGTGGAAGGCGGAAGGTTCCGGGATTTAACACAGCAAGCCCTAGAAGCACCGCACCTCAGCCTCGGCCTGGGCGCGGCGCAAATCCGTGAGGGCGGCGGTCGATTGCGGCGCGGAACGGAACTGGCCGCCGAGATTTCCCTGCACCTGCGCCATGCTGAGCACCGTCTCGGCCATCACGTAGCGGTCATAGGGCAGCAGCGTCGCCACCACGTCGATCGAACAGGAGCACTGCTCCAGCGATTGGCGGCTCTCGCCATTGGCTTTCATGCAGCCGAACACATAGTCGGAACGGATCGAGGTCGGGTAGTCGTTGAATTCGGCAGCCACAATCGGCGTAGCCAGCAACAGCAGGGTTCCGACGAGGCTATAAATAGTACGGGGTCTCATCACAATCCTCCCGGCCACGGATCACAGCATCCTACACAAAATCCCGTCGGCGAAAATATGGCAGCCGTGCTGCATCGCACGATACGTAACACGTAACGCTGGCGAGATCGGCAACCGCCATGATAGCAATCACCACCGATCCAACCGGAGCCCCGCCATGCGCACCATGTTGATGATTGTCGCTCTGCTCGTCACCGGCATCAGCCCCGTGGCCGCGCAGGGCAAGGGCATCCGCCTGTGGAACCTGACCGCCGAGACGATCTCCAGCTTCCAGCTATCCGCGCCAGGCCAGAACCTGTGGGGCGCGAACCAGACGCTGAACGACAAGGACAAGGAAGTCGACCACGACGAGCGGCTGCGCATCACCGATGTCGCCCCGGGGCGCTATGACGCCCGTGTCGGCTATCGTGACGGACGTTCCTGCATGGTGCATGGCATCGAGATCCGCGCCAACGCCGTGTTCTCGATCGCCGACAAGGACCTCAAGGAATGCAGCAAATAACCTAGCCGGCGCGGCTGCCGCCGGCATCAGCCCGGCTGTGCGGATATTCGCAGCGCCATTTCACGGCCGTCCATTTCGGGTGCTCGCCGACCCATTGGGCGATGTAGGGCATAGCGCCCATCGTGCATTGCTGCAGCGAGATCGACGAAGTGAACGTCAGATGGGTCTCTTCACAGGTGGCCGGCGACAATACCGCGCAAACGGTCACAACGAGTTCGATGGGATTCATGCCACACTCCTTGCTGGGCGACAGGATAGCACAAGCAGAAACGGCCGCGCAGCAACGAAGTTTCAGGATGGCTACATTGTCGCGGTCGATGATACCGGCGGGCAGTTGAACACCATTCAAAAATTGACCCCGTAGATCAGCCGCGCCTGGTGCCGCTCGAAGCCGGTGAGATTGAGCGCGCGACCCGGGCTGCTGCCGTCGCGTCCCCACGCCTGCGTGCTCCACGCCACCGTCAGCCGCTTCTCCGGCGAAAACTGCAGATACGCCGTCGGCCCGATGAACAGCGCGTCGCCGGAAAATTCCTGCAGGCCGATCCCCTCATAGGCGCGCAGATACCGCGCCTCGCCGCCGAGATAGAAACCGGGCCGCAACTGCGCCATCAACGCACCAGCGACGCCGATGGTGGAATCCCGCTCGGTGGCGAGCGTGCCGTTCAATCGGGTCCATTCCGGCTGGTAGCTCAGGTTAAGCGCCGCAACGAGCGTGCCGGGGATCAACTCGCGGTCGAACGCCAGCGTGATCCCGGTGCCGTGCGACCGCGCCGGCGCCCCGCTGCCGTCCTCAATCCGGCTGACATCCGCTTCCACCGCCAGCGTCATGCCGAACGGCCGGTGCTCGCGATCGAGAAAGCGATAACGCAGATCGACCGACAGACCCTGCCAGCCGGCCTGGCGGCGATCGGCGAGGCCGGCGACGCCGCCGATATCATGCGCCGCAAAAGAAGTCCCCAGCTCGACGCGGAAATCCTGCATCGGCACGAATTCCAGCTCGAACTCTTGGCCGAACGCGCGATAGTGTCCGCCATTACGGGACAGCCGCGCGCCGGTCCGGGTTTCGAATTCGCGCTCACCGACCCGGCCAATGTCGCTTCCGATCATGAAGCCGAACAGATGCTCGGTGTCGATCTCGTCCGCACACGCGGCCACAGGAGCCGCCAGACCCAACATCGCGATAATGGTGAGCGCGGCACGGATGGACATGGACCTTCCTCTAGCTGGACCGACGGCAGCACGATAGCCGCCGGACCGACATAGCACGGATAACGTCGAACATCTGTATCACCGCCGGTGACTGAACATAAAGTGTCGTTTCCCGCCGCTTTTTTTCCAGAACGCTTCCGCAACAAGCCTGACTGGAACGCAATCACAGCTGCGGCATCGACGGGAGTTACTTCTCACGCGGGATATGAAAATGGCAAAATCCACGACCCGGCCTAGCCACGCGCCAGCGACCGCAACTATCCATGACCAGCAGCTTGTCCGCGGCGCCGGCGGAGAACTTCACCAGATCGCAGAAGGCGAGACGCCGCTGCTCACCACCGCACAGGGCGGCCCGGTGCTCGTGATCAGAACACATTAAAGGTCGGTCCGCGCGGCCCTCGCTGATCGAGGATTTCCACTTTCGCGAAAAGATTTTCCACTTCGACCATGAGCGCATTCCCGAACGCGTGGTGCATGCCCGCGGCTACGGCGCGCACGGCTTCTTCGAGACTTACGATTCGCTGGCAAAGTATACCCGCGCAGACCTGTTACAGCGCGCCGACGAACGCACGCCGGCCTTCGTGCGGTTCTCCACAGTCGCCGGCAGCAAGGGCTCGTTCGATCTGGCGCGCGACGTCCGCGGCTTCGCTGTCAAGCTTTACACGCAAGAAGGCAACTGGGATCTGGTCGGCAACAACATCCCGGTGTTCTTCATCCAGGACACCATCAAGTTTCCCGACCTGATCCACTCCGTCAAGGAAGAGCCGGATTCCGCATTTGATCCGTGAGCGAATGATATCGCATCTGCTGAACATCGAGGAAGGCATCGCCAACAAGGTTGCAGCCATGCTTGGCCTCAAGGACATGCCCGAGCCGAAGTCCGCGGCATTGAGCATCGTGATGAAAGGGCCGGAACGCTTCGAAGGCCGCAAGCTCGGCATCGTGGTCACCGACGGCGCCGACGCCAGGCTGCTGGCGGCCTTGCAGGCCGCGATCGTCAAGGCCGGCGCCACCTTCGAAATCATCGCGCCGAAAGTCGGCGGTGCCGACGCCAGCGACGGCAGCCTGATCCCGGCCGACCAGATGATCGATGGTGGCCCTTCGGTGCTCTACGACGCGGCGGCCCTGCTGCCCGGCGACAAGGGCATCGACGACCTGCTTGGCGAATTCACTGCCCGTGACTTCGTCACCGACGCCTTCGCGCATTGCAAGTTCATCGGTTATGTGGACGCCGCAGTGCCGCTGTTTGCCAAGCCGGCATCGCGGATTCGATCGACGAAGGATTCATCGAACTGGGCGGTCCCGAGGTTATCGATGGCTTCATCGATAACCTCGGCAAGCTGCGGCTGTGGAACCGCGAACCCGGCGTCAAGGCGCATTGAGTTCCAACCAGCATTTATGCGCCGCAGGGAACGATCACGTCGCCAATCGCTTGAGTTACGAAACCGGGGATCATCATGTTTTTCAAATCGACTGTTGCCGCCGCCATCCTGTTTGCCCTCGTCGCCACCGCTGCGTCCGCGCAGCAGAGCGGCACCGAACAGGAGCAAAAAGCCTGCGCGCCTGACGTCAAGAAGTTCTGCGCGAGGGTTATCGATCAGGGCGACCTCGTCATCCTCTCCTGCCTGCAGCAGAACCGCCCGAACATCTCGCCGGCCTGTAACCAGGTACTGGTCAGCCACGGCCAATAGACAAGCGACCTCGCCTCCACTGAAAACGGTCTTCCGATTTTCGCCGTTGCCGCGCCGAAGCTGAAACCGTCCATATTTTGCGCACGCTCAGCTTTTATGCTGGGCGTTTTGCTGTGATCGGGGTTTTTGCGGCAGGACCGGCGCGTCGCGCGCCGCACGCAATCGTCAATTTCAGCCTTCTGTCGCATCATTTCCGGCGAAATCCTTCGGCCTGCCTGCGTTGTATACAATGGCACGACGCTTGCTTCGTTTACCGTGAGATCACCATCGATCGGAGAACGGATCGGCCATGGAAGACTCACTGCATATAGCAACCTTGACGGCCGAACCCGGCCCGATCGACGTCGACTGGGCGACGACCGCGCTCCTGATCATCGACATGCAACGCGACTTCATGGAGCCCGGCGGCTTCGGCGAAACGCTCGGCAACGACGTCTCGCAACTGGCCCGCGCCGTGGCCCCGATCGCGGCCGTGCTGAAGGCCGCGCGCGAAACCGGCATGATGGTGGTGCACACCCGCGAAGGCCACCTGCCCGATCTGTCCGACGCGCCGAAGGCCAAGGTCGAACGCGGCGCGCCCTCCCTGCGGATCGGAGATCCCGGCCCGATGGGCCGCATTCTCATCCGTGGCGAGGCCGGCCACGATATCATTCCCGCATTGTATCCGGTCGAGGGCGAGATCGTCATCGACAAGCCCGGCAAGGGCGCGTTCTACGCGACCACGCTCGGCGCCGACCTCAAGATGCGCGGCATCGACACGCTGCTGGTCTGCGGCGTCACCACCGAGGTCTGCGTCAACACCACCGTGCGCGAGGGCAACGATCGCGGCTACCGCTGCATCGTGCTGGCCGACGGCTGCGCGTCCTACTTTCCGGAATTCCACGAGATGGGCCTGAAAATGATCAAGGCCCAGGGCGGCATCTTCGGCTGGGTCAGCAACTCCGCAGCGGTGCTGGAAGCCGTGAGCAAGCAAGACGTACTGGAGACTTCATCGATCTGACAGGGGAGTATCACGATGAGCACGATCGCGGGGAATGCCGGCAAATCCGATTTCAAGCCAGTGTTGTGGACGCCGGGCGACTGGAATGCATTTTTCGGTTTCGGCACCAACATCCTCGTCAACATGCTGGTGCTCACCGGGCTGCTGCGCTTCGTGCTGAAGATGCCGGACTCGCTGGTGTTCGGCCGTATCCTGCCGGCGCTCGGCCTGATGATGTGCCTGTCGACATTTTACTATGCGTATCTCGCCTACCGGCTGGCGCAGAAGACAGGCCGCTCTGACGTCTGCGCGCTGCCGTCCGGCGTCAGCGTGCCGCACATGTTTATCGTCACCTTCGTGATCATGCTGCCTATCACCATCAAGACCGGCGATCCGCTAAAAGGCTGGTCGGCCGGACTGGTCTGGGTGTTCTTCCAGAGCTTCATCCTGATGATCGGCGGCTTCATCGCGCCGTATATCCGCAAGATCACGCCGCGCGCCGCACTGCTCGGCACGTTAGCCGGCGTCTCCGTCACCTTCATCTCGATGCGCCCGGCGCTGGAGATGTACATGACGCCGCAGATCGGTCTGGTATCCTTCGCCATCATCCTGCTGAGCTGGTTCGGCGGCATCAAGTATCCGAAGAACATTCCGGCCGGCCTCGTCGCCATTGGCGTCGGCATGGTGATCGCCTGGGGCTCCAACCTGTTCGGGCTCGGGCTCGGCGGCCTCAGCGTCAAGGGCGTCGGCGATGCCTTCGCGAGCTTCGGCTTCTCATTGCCGATCCCGGCCGTCGGCTATGTATTCTCTGGATTCGAATTTCTGGGCATCATCCTGGTGACGGCGATTCCGTTCGGTATCTACGATCTGGTCGAGGCGATGGACAACGTCGAATCCGCGGAGGCCGCAGGCGACGAATATCCGACCACCCGCGTGCTGACCGCCGACGGCGTGGTGTCGCTGATCGGCTGCATGATGGGCAATCCGTTCATCAACGCGGTTTATATCGGCCATCCCGGCTGGAAGGCGATGGGCGGCCGGATCGGTTACTCCGCGGCGACCGGCCTGATGGTCGTGGTGCTGTCGTTTTTCGGCATCATCTCGCTACTGCTGGCGCTGGTACCCGTCGTGGCGATCTCACCAATCCTGCTCTACATCGGCATGCTGATCGGCGCGCAGGCGTTCCAGACCACGCCGATCAAGCACGCCCCCGCCGTCGTGCTGGCGCTGACGCCGCACCTGGCGGCTTGGGCGAAGCTGCAGATCGATACCATGCTCGGCGCCACACTAAGCGCGGCGCAGACCGTGGGCGCGCTGGCACCCGACAAGGTCGGCGCCGTCAAGGAAGCCGCGATCGCATCATTGCCGCAGCAGGGCGTCATGTATCACGGGCTCGACGTGATGGGCGGCGGCTCGATTCTCGGCGGCCTGATCCTCGGCGCGGTCGGCGTGTTCATCATCGATCGCGAATTCGTCAAGGCATCGGCCTTCGCTTTGGCCGGCGCGGTGATGACCTATTTCGGCTTCATGCACGGCGAAGCGGTGGGGATCGGCGGCGGTTTGGGGGTGACGCCCGGCGTTGCGCTGGCCTATGCTGTGGTCGCGGCCGGGCTGTATGCAGCGGAGAAGTTCGGCACCGCGCCACTTACTGTCCCGCAATCGGAGCCACATCTTGCCGTACCTGCTGAATAGACTTCTTGCCATCGGCGGATGGCGCCCGCGCGCCGTCCGCAGCAGGTTCGCCTCGTGACCGAAACCATTGCCGACATCGTCGCCGCGCACCGCGCCGGCACCCAGACGCCTGCGCAGACAATAGCACGCAGCTTTGCGCGCATCCGTGCGCATGGCGACCCCGCGATCTTCATCACGCTGCGTGACGAGGCCGAGGCGCTGGCTGAAGCGGTCGCGCTCGCCGCAAAGGACGCCGCCACGTTGCCGCTGTACGGCGTGCCGGTCGCCGTGAAGGACAACATCGACGTCGCCGGATTGCCGACGACGGCCGCCTGCCCGGCCTATGCCTATACGCCGACCCGCGACGCCTCCGCCGTCGCGCGGCTGCGCGCGGCCGGCGCCATCATCATCGGCAAGACCAATCTCGACCAGTTTGCCACCGGCCTCGTCGGCGTGCGCTCGCCCTACGGCATCCCGAAGAACGCGGTGCGCGACGACCTGATCCCCGGTGGCTCGAGCTCCGGCTCCGCGGTCGCGGTCTCCGCCGGCCTCGTGCCGCTGTCACTGGGCACCGACACCGCCGGCTCCGGCCGCGTGCCGGCGATGCTCAACAACATCGTCGGCCTGAAGCCCAGCCTCGGCCTGATCCCGACCGCGGGCGTGGTGCCGGCCTGCCGCACGCTGGACTGCGTCTCGATCTTCACACTCACCGTCGATGACGCGGTGGCCGCCCTCGACGTCATGGGCGGCTATGACGTCAAGGATCCCTATTCCCGCCAGCGCCCGGTCGGCGCGCTGACGGAGTTCCCGAAAGCGCTTCGCCTCGGCGTGCCGCGCAACGGCCAATTGATCTTTTTCGGCGACACGGTGTCCGAGAAGGCTTATGGCGATGCGCTGAAGCGCTGGACGGCGCTCGGCGCAACCTTGGTCGAGTTCGACCTTGAGCCGTTCTACGAGACCGCGCGGCTGCTCTATGATGGGCCGTGGGTGGCGGAACGCCTGTTGGTGATCCGCGATCTGCTGGCCTCGGCGCCGGATGCCATTCATCCGGTAACGCGCGAGATCACCATCGCCGGCGCCCGCCTGAGCGCCACCGACACCTTCGCTGCCCTCTACAAATTGCAAGGCCTCAAGCGCACCGCCGAGGCGGCCTTTGCCGATATCGACGCATTGGTGCTGCCGACGGCGCCAACCGCCTATACGACGGCGCAAGTGCTGGCCAATCCGATCGAGCTCAACAGCCGGCTCGGCACCTATACCAACTTCGTCAATCTGCTCGACCTGTGCGGTCTGGCGCTGCCGTCCGCGATGCGTGCCGACGGCATCCCGTTCGGCATCACGCTGCTGGCGCCCGGTGGCCATGATGCACAGCTCGCCAGCTTCGGCCGTGCCTTCCACGCCGATACCAAGCTGCCTCTGGGCGGCAAGAAGCTGCCGCAACCGCCGCTGCCGGCTTTGCCCGCAACTACGCATGGCGACGAGATCGCCATCGCCGTGGTCGGCGCGCATCTGACGGGCATGGCGCTGAACGGCGAGTTGACGGCACTCGGCGGCCGGCTGCTGAAGGCGACCTCGACCGCGCCGGACTATCGCTTCTACGCGCTGAACGGCACCACGCCAGCGAAGCCCGGCCTGTTGCGCGTCGAAGCCGGCTCCGGCTCGGCGATCGCGATCGAGGTCTGGGCGCTGTCGGCGGCCGCATTCGGAACATTCGTCGCGGCGATCCCCTCACCGCTGTCGATCGGTACGCTGCAACTCGCGGACGGATCGAACGTGAAGGGGTTTCTGGTCGAAGCCACCGCGGTCGATGGCGCGCGGGATATTTCCAGCTTCGGCGGCTGGCGGGCATATACGGCGGAAGCGGCGAAGTAGCTCTTATGCTGTCATTCCGGGATGCACTCCAGCCGGCTTCGCCGTCTGGAGTGCATCCCGGAATGACAGCATTTTCTTCAAGTCGAAGCGTTTACTGCCTGCTGCCGCTACACCGTCACCGCGTAGTGCTCATACTCGCCGCGCACCAGTTCGATATGCGCGCGCATCGCGGCAGCCGCGCCAGCGCGGTCGCCGCGCAGGATGGCGACGACGACGCGATCATGCTCGGCCTGCGATTTGGCGAGACGACCGAGATTGCGGAACTGGGCGCGGCGGAACGGCTGCACGCGCACCCGCGTCGCCAGCGTGATCTCGGCGATGTAGCCGTTCTGCGAGCCCGTATAGATCGCGTTGTGGAAGCTCTCATTGACCTCGGCAAAGCGTTCGGGATTTCCGTCATAGCTGAGCACGCGCAATTCCTCGTGCACGGCCTCCAGCGCCTGACGTTCGACCGCGAGCATGCGCTCGGCGGCCAGCCCCGCGCACAAAGCTTCCAGTTCGGCCATCGCCTCGAACATGCCCGACAGCCGTTCCAGCGACGGTTGCGCCACGAAGGCGCCGCGATGCGCACGGGAATCGACCAGCCCGCTGGCGGCCAACTGCCGCAGCGCTTCGCGCACCGGCGTGCGCGACACCTCGAAACGCCGCGCAATTTCTGTTTCGTCCAGCGCCGCGCCCGGCGCAAGTACGCCGCGGACGATATCATCGGCCAGCTGCAGCCGGAGTTCCTCGGCGCGCGTGATTTTTTCGACAGCCGACGCGCCGGCCTTGCGGCCGGGTCGCTTCGATCCGGGCACCACCAGCATGTCGTCTAAACTCATGCTCAGTCCTTGGTCGCTTCTTTGGGCTCGTCGATGATACTGACGGAGGCTGCGACGATGCGCCAGCCTTCGGCGAACCGCACCCAGGTCTGCATCTGCCGCCCGACCTTACCCGGCGCGTTATCCCGGTAAAATAGCGTCGAGGCGACGGCATTGTCGCGGCCGTAGGCGGTGATCACCGTGCGTGCAGTGCGGCGCATCAATCCGACGGCCGGGCGTGCACTGCGAAAGGCCTGGATCTCATCGTAACCATAGAGGTTTTCGGCCATGCCGTAGCGCAGGGTGCGCGAGTCGTTGCGGAACAGTTCGCCGAGCACGGCGGTGTCGTTGCTGACCAGCGCCGTCTCATAGCGCGCAAAGGCCGCGCTCACTTCGGCAAGCACGTCGGGAAGATCGATATCCATTTTCAGAATCCTTTCGGGCGAAGCGCCGCGGCGACACCGGCCTGCTGCAACGCATAAGCAACTCGCAGCGCGAGATCTTCGCGCCAGGGTGCGGCAATGATCTGGACGCCGATCGGCATCGGATCGAGCGGGATCGGTACAGCCACTACCGGCAGGCCGATGAACGAGATCGGCTGGGTATGGATGCCGATATTGGCGCGCACCGGCAGTTCGACGCCGTCCAGCGTGAAGTTCACCTGGCCGAGCTTCGGCGCGATGCACGGCGTCGCCGGCGCGATGATGATATCGACCGTCTTGAAAAGCTCCAGCACCTGCTGACGGTACCAGCGACGGAATTTTTGCGCACGGTCGACGAAAGGCGCGGGCACCATCGCGCCAGCGATCAGCCGGTCGCGCGTCGCCGGGTCGAAATCGTTCGGACGCGTTCGCAGCCGGTCGAGATGCAGCGAGCCGCCCTCAGCGGTCGAGATCACATAGGCTGCCGAACGCGCACGCGCGGCTTCGGGGATCTCCACCTCGCGGGTGACGCCGAGCGCCTTGGTGACGCGGGCGATGGCTTCCCTGGCTTCGGGAAACAGGTTCTTCCTGAAGTAGCCGCCGGCCAGCGCCACGCGCAGATCGCCGATGTCCTGCTTCAGCAGCGAGGTCACCGGCTCGACGTGGCGTGTCGAGCACGCCGCGTCGTCGGTGTCCGGTCCCTGCATCGCATCATAGGATAGCGCGAGGTCTTCGACCGTGCGCGCGAACGGGCCGAGGTGATCGAAGCTGGCAACGAAGGGGAACGAGCGCGCGCGCGACAGCCGGCCATAGGTCGGCTTCAGGCCGAAGATGCCGCAAAACGACGACGGCACGCGGATCGAGCCGTTGGTATCGGAGCCCAGCGCCAGCGGCACCAGCCCGCCGCCAACCGCAGCGCCCGAACCGCCCGACGATCCGCCGGTCATTCGCGTGGTGTCGTGCGGATTACGCGAGGCGCCGTCATGGACGTTCTCGCCGGTGAAATCATAGGCGTATTCGCCCATGTTGAGTCCACCGAGTAGCACGGCGCCCGAGGCTTCCATGCGCTCGATCAGTGTGGCGTCGCGGGTCGAGGCCGGACGGTCGCGGTTGATCTTGGAGCCGGCGCGGGTCGGCAAGCCCTCGATATCGAACAGGTTCTTCACGGCGAACGGCACGCCGGCCAGCGGGCCGACGCTTTGGCCGGCCGCAATTGCTGCATCGACAACTTTCGCCGTGGCGCGCGCGCGTTCGGCGGTGACATCGGTGAAGGCGTTGAGCACCGGATCATGCGCGGCGATCCGCGCCAGGGCGGTTTCGGTGACGGCAAGCGCGGAGATTTTCTTCGCGGCCACGGCCTGCGCGATTTCGGAAGCGGGCAGCCATTCGCCGGCGGGGCTCATTACGGGATCAGGCTGCATAGATGCCGGCCGGTTCGGATTCATCGGGCAGCGCGAATTCATCGACCATACCGGCCAGTTTCAACGTCACGGCGAGGTTGGCACGGATCATCGGCTTCCAGGCGTCTTCGATCGGCAGGCCGAGCACTTTCGCCACGGTGTCGATATAGTCATCTAGTGGTTCGGCCACTGGCACTCTCTCAATCGTTAGAAACTCGGTGAACCGGCAGCGGCGGATGCGGGATCGCCGACAGCAGTTCGCGGGTGTAATCGTCCTGCGGCGCGTCAAGCACGGCGTCGGTCTGGCCCTGCTCCACGATTCGCCCTGATCGCATCACGATGACACGATCGCACAACAGCCGCACCACATTCAAATCGTGCGACACGAAAAGATAGCTCATCCCCATCGACAGTTTGAGGTCCTGCAGCAGGTTCAGGACCACCGCCTGCACCGAGACGTCGAGCGCGGCCGTCGGCTCGTCCAGAATGATCAGCTTCGGCTGCAGCGCAATGGCGCGCGCGATGCCGACGCGGGCCTTCTGTCCGCCGGACATCTGGTGCGGAAAGCGATCGAGCAAATCGAGCGGCAGCCCGACCTGGCGCGCGAGGTCCTCGCATCTGGCGCGCAGCGCATCGCCGCCCTTGATGTCGCCGAGCTGCATGATCGGATCGGCGATGGCGCGGGCCGCGGTGAAGCGCGGGTTGAGACTGTCGGTGGGATCCTGGAACACCATCTGGATGCTCTTGCGCAGCGGCAGCCGCGCAAACTGGTTCGGCGGCATGCTGCCGATGTCGTCGCCATCGAAGATGATATTGCCGGAGGTCTTGTCGATCAGCCGCATCACCATCATCGACGTGGTGGATTTGCCGCAGCCGGATTCGCCGACCAGACCGACGCTCTCGCCGTGGCTGACCGTGAAGCTGATGCCGTCCACCGCCCGGAATTTATCGGGCTCGGCGGCAACCTTTCGCGAGAACAGCTTGGCAAGACTCGCGGTGGCGCCCTGGCGGGCATATTCCTTGACCAGATTATCCACGCGCAGCAGCGGGATTTCACTGGTCGCCGCGGCGGCCGCGGTCACCGTCTGCACCGGCATCGCGGCGCGCTCTTCGGCCGGCAGCAGATCACGCAACGACACGCCGAGCCGCGGCGTGGCTTGCATCAGCTTCCTGGTGTAGGCGTGCTGCGGATTGGCGAAGATATCCGCCGACAGGGCCGTCTCAACGACGCGGCCTTTCTCCATCACCACGACGCGGTCGCAATAGGCGGCGGCAAGGCCGAGATCGTGGGTGATCAGGATCGTCGACATGCCCCGGCTCTTGGTCAGTTCGACGATCAGATCCATCACGGCCTTCTGCGTGGTGACGTCGAGGCCGGTGGTCGGCTCGTCCGCAATGAGCAGCTGTGGATTGCAGGCCAGCGCCAGCGCAATGACGACGCGCTGGCACATGCCGCCGGACAGCTCAAACGGATAGGCATGGTAGCGCTCGCGCGGCCGGGCGATCTTGACCTGCTCCAGCACCTCGATCGCCTTGTCGGCACGCTGATGGCTGCCGGCCTGAGCGTGCTGGCGCAGCACATCCTCGATCTGGTCGCCGACCTTGCGGATCGGGTTCAGCGCCGCGCGCGGGTTCTGGAAGATCATCGAGATCTCCCGGCCGCGCAGGTCGCGCATCTGGCTTTCGGTGGCGCCCTTGATGTCGACGCCGGAGAACATCACCGATCCCTCGGCAATCTTGCCGGCGCGATCGAGGATCCGCATCACGGCATAGGAAGTCACCGACTTGCCGGAGCCGGACTCGCCGACGATACCCAGCGTCTCGCCCTTGGCGACCGTGATATCGACATGTTGCACCGCCTTGACGATGCCGCGGCGGGTGGCGAATTCGACGGTGAGGTCGTTGACGTCGAGGAGAGGTTTCGCAGCCATGAAATTATCCTCACGTCCTTCGCTGCGGATCGACGATATCGCGCAGGCCGTCGCCGAGCAGGTTGAAGCAGAACACCGCGATCATCAGCGCCAGGCCGGGAAACAAAGCGATCCACCATTCGCCGGACACCATGAAGGACGCGCCCTCGGCGACCATGATGCCCCACTCGGCGGTCGGCGGGCGGACGCCGAGACCGATGAAAGAGAGGCCGGCGGCATTCAGGATGGCGTAGCCCATGGTGAGTGACATCTGCACGATCATGATCGGCATGATGTTGGGCAAGATGTGCACCAGCAGGATGCGCATCTCGCTATTGCCCGAGAGCCGCGCCGCCTGCACGAAGCCGGCGTCGCGCCGTACGTTGGCCTCCGCGCGCGCCACGCGGGCATAAAGCGGGAAGTTCACGATCGCGGTCGCGATGATGATGTTCTGCACGGTGTTGCCGAGTGCCGCGACGATGCCCATCGCCAGCACGAACAGCGGGAACGCCATGATGGTATCGGCGATGCGGCCGACGATGCGGTCGGTCCAGCCACCGAAATAGCCCGACGCGATGCCGGCAAGGCCCCCCATCGCGAACACCAGCAGCACCGAGGCGATGGCTATGAAGAAATCCAGCCGGGTCGCGACGATGACGCGGCTGAAGATATCCCGGCCGAGCTGGTCGGTGCCGAACCAGTGCAGCGCCGACGGCGCCTTCAAGGCCTGCGCGGTGTCGGAGGCCAGCGGATCGTACGGCACGATATAGGGGCCGAAAATCGCGGCGAAGACGATCAACACCAGCAGCCCAAAGGCGAAGGCGGTGACGCGGTTCTCGCCGAGAATATAGCGGGTGTGCTGGAACGTCGCCGCAATGGCCGAAGTGCGGACTGCGGGGACGGGTTCGACTGCGGGGGCCGCGGTGCTCATACTCTAGCCTTCCAGCCTGACACGGGGATCAATCACGCCGTAGAGAATGTCGATGATCAGGTTGATCATGACGTACATCACGGCCATCGTCAGCACGAAGCCCTGTACCGGCGCGAAGTCCGACGAGATCAGCGCTTCCACGGCGTAGGAGCCGATGCCCGGCCAGGCGAACACCTTCTCCACCAGCACGTTGGCGCCGAGCAGGAACGAGAACGTCATCGACAGCGTGGTGATGACCGGAAGCATCGCGTTGCGGAACGCGTAGGTGACGATCACGGTGCGCGGCGACAGGCCGGATGCGCGCGCGGTGCGGACGAAATCCGACGACAGGATCGCCAGCATCGAGGCGCGCGTCATTCGCGCAATCGGCGCCAGCGAGAAGATCGCCAAGGTCGCGGTCGGCAGGATAAGCTGGTTGAACGAGGAGCGGAACGCCTCCCAGTCACGCGCGATGATGCTGTCGATCAGGTAGAAATTGGTGACGGACGGCGGCGTGGTGGCGAACACGTCGAGCCGGCCGAGTGGCGCCGGCGACCAGCCGAGCCGGAAATAGAACACATAGACCAGTACCAGGCCTGTGAAGAACACCGGCAGCGAGACGCCCGCCGTCGTCGTGATGCGACACAGGTGATCGATCCACGAGCCCGGTTTTGTCGCAGCGAGAATGCCGAGCGGAATCGCGATCACGACGGAGACGATCAGGCCGAGCAGCGTGAGCTCGGCGGAGGCCGGCAACCGGTTGCGGATTTCGGTGGCGACCGGCTGGCCGGTGGTCAGCGAGTTGCCGAAATCACCATGCGCGAGATCGGCGGTATAGCGAAAGAATTGCTCGATCAGCGGTTTGTCGAGGCCGAGCTTCTTGCGGATTTCCTCGATCGCATTCTTGTCGGCCGAAGGCCCGGCGAAATATGCCGCGGGATCGCCGGGCAGCGCGCGTGTCAAAAGGAACGTCACGATCACGACCCCGATCAGGCTCGGGATCGCGAACATCAGGCGTTTTCCGATCAGGGTCAGCATGATCCACTCCGGTCCTTCTTTCCCCTCTCCCCCGAGCAAAGCGAAGCTTTGCAGGGTGGGAGGGGAAGGCAGCAAGTGCGCCCCGCTTCAGCCATCGCCCTTACGCCTTGACCAGCGCGCGGTAGTCGAGCCGGCGGTGGAACCAGTACTGATAGCCCGAGATATTCTTCTGCATCGCGACGTTGACGTAAGGCTGGTACAGTGGAATTCGCGGCAAATCGCTGAAGGCAAGATCGACGAATCCCTTGACGTCCTTGTCATAGCCCGCGGTGTCGCCGGTCGCGGCCGCCACGCGGGCGCCATTGATGAACTTGTCCATCTCCGGCGACTTGTAGCTCATGGTGTTGAACACCGAATTGTCGCCGTGATAGCACCAGTAGAAGAAGTATTCGGGATAATCGAGCCAGCCGGAGAACACGTTGGTGTAAAGCGGCATCTCCTTCTTGTTCAGTTCGGTACGCCAGTTGGCGCCGGGGATCTTGTTGATGGTGGTCTTGATGCCGATCTGGCCGAGGCTCTCCTGCACCAGCACGCAGAGCGGCTCGTTGACCACGGCGAAGCCGAGATCGAACGAGATGGTGGTCTCGAAACCGTTGGGATAACCGGCTTCAGCGAGCAGCGCCTTGGCCTTGGCGATGTCGGTATTGTACTTGGTGGCCTGCGGCCACGCCACCTCGGTGGGCTTGTCGGCCGACGCCCCGAACATCGGGTTGGCGAGGCCGAACAGAACCGCGTCGATGATCTTCTGGTACGGGATTGCGTAGGCCACGGCCTGGCGCACCTTCGGATTGTCGAACGGCGGCTTGGTGACTTTCATGCCGATATACTGGATGCCGTTGGAGAACGGCAGCGACACGATGTCGAGTTTGCCGACGGCCTTGAGCTCCTGGAAATCCTTGT
>NZ_JAQGJT010000230.1 GCF_028290495.1 Tardiphaga sp. | reverse complement strand
CTCCAATATTCGAGTGATTTGAAGTTACAACCTGCATGCGAAGGAGCGTAACTACGGTACAAGCCAAGCGAATACTGCAGCGATGCTGACGAAAGCTCTAGCAAACCAGAAACTATCATATCGGTTTGCGGACACTTCGAAATCGAACGTGAGTAAAAATGCGATGACGCCAGCTGACTTACCTCGAACAAGCGAATCAAGGTCTAGAACAACACGCGAACGAGTTCGTTCGTTCAAAGATGCGGCGTTCGAATTTTTGATGGTCGTGTTCCGTGGAGAAGTGTAATCCGGCAGTGATGAGCGTTGCTCCGTCAACGTTTGAACGTTATCGCGGGAGGGTCAAAGTTACTCACGACCGACACAACTGAATCGCCCCGATGTGTGGACCCGGGTCGCAACCGAGACCCTCAGGACCACCGCGGGGATCTGGATTTGAATATCCCGAAACTGCGGCAGGCAACGTTCCTCCAAACCCTGCTGGAGCGTCGCCTACTGCGTTGACCAGGCATTGTTCGCAGTGGTCATGAAAGCGCATTTGCGCGTCGTGTCGACGGGGAAGGTCGACTCAGGCTGTCATCGCCTCCGTGGGGTGACCGCCGACGGCGGCCGTGAGGTGCTGGGTTTCGACGTCGGAGACGCCGAAAAGGGAGGTTTTGGCATTCGGAGAGCAGTTCGCCGGCCAAGCTGGCTCGTCCTGGAGGATGCGGCTACGGCCGCGGAGCGGGATCTTCCGTGACGCCATTCTCCCGGTCTGCATTGAAAAATTCGCCAAGCGGCGGTTGGATTTTCCCAGGCGCGTAAATAAAGCGCGAGTGATATGTGAATCGCACGACGAACGCGATCGCGAGGGTGATTGCCGTCGCGGGGACAGCGGCGATCCCCCAATAGGTCACCAACAGGTATAGGACAGGGATACGCACCAGCGCCTCGGCATTGTTGAAAATGAAGGATTTGAGGAATCGCTGCGACCAGTGCCCCGCACCGTGAAGAAGGTCCTTGAATACGAAGTGCTCTTGCAACAGAAAATTGGCGATGATCGTAGATTCTGCGGCTATCGCCGCTGCAATGAGATACTCCAGCCCCACCTGGGTAAGTAGGCCGACGATCGCGAGATTCGCGAGAGCGCCGATAGCGCCGATCCCAGCAAAACTGGACGCACGACCGAAGCGAAGATCGATCAGCTGGCGAACGAATCTGAATCCTTGTCGGAGAGACGCTTTCGAGTGCCCACTCAACCGGGTACCGAATGCGAAGGGCACCTCTGCGACGCGCAGCGGTGGTCGACCCCGGGCGAGAATTTCCAGCAGAATCTTGAAGCCGTGAGGTCTAAGAGCATCGAGGTCGACGGCTGCACGCCGCACCAGGAAATATCCCGTCATCGGGTCGGTGCAATCGCGAAGTCGTGAAGGAAACATTGCTCTGGTCAGCAGGGTCGACAGCGTCGACACTGCCCTGCGCAGGGGACCGGATAGCCCATGAGCTCCACCCCCTCGCCGATAGCGGGACGCCACCACAATGTCAATGCCACTTTTTCGTGCCTCGTCGGCCAAAACAGGTATCAATTCGGGAGGGTGTTGGAGATCGCCGTCCATGACAAGCACCCAAGGAAATAACGCTGCTCGGAATCCTGCGACTACCGCTCCCCCGAGACCGCCGGTCGGGTGATCTCGGTGAATCAATCGAACGGAAAATGTCACCGATGCAGCGGTCGACTCAACGATGCTGGGAGTGTCGTCGGTCGAGTCATCTACAAATATGATCTCCGCCGTCATCCCGCTTGTGGCGGCCACGACCCGTCGAACTAGTTCACTGACGTTCCCTGACTCGTTAAAAGTTGGCACGATTATCGACACACCGAAGGCGTCGGTCGCAGATTGTTCGGCCGATGCGAAGTTCTCAATCAAAACAGCGTCGCGAACTTCTCATACCGCGCTGGGAGCTCAGCAGGGATCTGCTGATCGCCCGGCTTGAGGTTGGGCGAAAGTATGATCGCTGCACCGTTGTGGGACGCGAGATCCACGCTGAGGAAGGGATTTGTCCACGGCCAGACGTACAACGATGTGTTTGAGAATCTCAGCACAGTCTCTTCGTTCGTATGCGTTCCGGAGGAGGTATCCACCACGTACTTAAACTGGCTCAACCAACCCGACCAACCCGCGGTGTGAACTGTCATAGGCACAAGCTGCACCGCTAGCAGCAGGATGGCGGGAAGCCATGACCAAGACGGCAATCGCTCGTCGACGACCCCTCGGCGAGCGCGACGCTCCTCTCGTAATCGCCCGATGACAATGACCGCCAGCAACACGAAAAGCGCTACGCCAGTGACCGCGCGGGACCCAAAGGCCTTCCAAGGCTCATCCCAGAACGCGTGATCGATCAGGATCAGCGACAGAAGACCTAGCGGGATGGCTGCCCATCGTCTTATTCGTGGCCCGCCGAAGCAGGCAGCAAGAATATAGACGGTTGCGAGCGCACCGCTCAGCACGAGTTGCCGATCGTTGAAGAGCGGCCAGCTGAAGTCTGCGGCGCCCGCAAGATTTGTCGCATCTCTCGGAAAGACAATCCAGACGACGCTGATAATCGTGGCAGCGACGTACATGGCCAGTGCGATGAAAAGGGCGGTGATCTTCAATCTATCCCGCAGGTCTGACTTGAATGCACCCCGCAATCGAATTAGCACCAGAACACTCAGCAAGGGCCCGAGGTGCGCAAGAGACTCGTACGAGAAGGGCAGCATGGCGGATGCCGCTACCAGACCCAGCAGGCCCCACCGTCCGAACGTCCCGACGAGCATTATGGCAGCGCACAGCGCCACCAATGCGTACGCGAAGTTGTACTCACCAATCGACAAGAAGCCCGAATTAAGGAAGGTGACGGCAAACATTGCAACGAACGGCCAAAACATCCATGATCGTCGCAAAACGTAAAACGCGAGTACCCACATGATCATGGGAATCGCAGCCACCCCAAAACTCTGGAGCCTTGCAAGAACGGAAACATCGCTCACGCCAAAATTCATTGCCGTTACGACGGGAAGCTGCGTGACGAACTGGGCCACGACCCGCGACGGATAGAAATAAAAGCCATGCGCCTGGAGCTCGCTCCAAAAGTAGTAAGCGCCATCCCCATATAGGCCGCGAAGATCAAGGGTTGCTTGCGCGGCGGCGAGCAAGATGACACCCATCACTGTCCACCGCGCCGCGGGCTCGACGCGTTTTGCCGTGACACGGCGCTGCCTGATGTTACCTTCGAAACTTCGCGCAACCGGATTACGGGCAGCCACGTCCAT
>NZ_JAQGJT010000071.1 GCF_028290495.1 Tardiphaga sp. | reverse complement strand
AGCGCCGCGACAATCGTCTGACCCAGGTTGTCGAGCCTCACATCGTCCATGACAAAGCCTTAGCGTTCAATCGTGCCGGTGCGGCGGATCTTCTTCTGCAACAGCAGCACGCCGTAGAGCAGCGCTTCTGCCGTCGGCGGGCAGCCGGGCACATAGATGTCGATGGGTACGATGCGGTCGCAGCCGCGCACCACCGAATAGGAATAGTGGTAATAGCCGCCGCCATTGGCGCAGGAGCCCATCGAGATGACGTAACGCGGCTCCGGCATCTGGTCATAAACCTTGCGCAGCGCCGGGGCCATCTTGTTGGTCAGCGTGCCGGCGACGATCATCACGTCGGACTGGCGCGGGGAAGCACGCGGCGCAAAGCCGAAGCGCTCGACGTCGTAGCGCGGCATCGAGACCTGCATCATCTCGACGGCGCAACAGGCCAGACCGAAGGTCATCCACATCAGCGAGCCGGTGCGCGCCCAGGTGATCAGATCATCGGTCGCGGCAACGAAGAAGCCCTTGTCGGACAGCTCCGCATTGACCTCAAGGAAATACGGATCGCTCGACCCGACCGGCTTGCCGGTGTTGGGGTCGATAATCCCGGTCGAGGCCTTGGAGACGAGCGGCTGCGCACCGATCGGACGAACCGACGGCGTGGACTGGCCGGTGAGGACGGGGCTCAATCCCATTCGAGGGCGCCTTTCTTCCATTCATAGGCGAAGCCGACGGTGAGAACGGCAAGGAAAACCATCATCGACCAGAAACCGGTCGCGCCAAGCTTGCCGAACGCGACCGCCCAGGGAAACAGGAACGCAACTTCAAGATCGAAAATAATGAACAGGATCGCGACCAGATAGAACCGGACGTCAAATTTCATGCGAGCATCGTCGAAAGCATTGAACCCGCATTCATAGGCGGAAAGCTTTTCGGGATCCGGGCTCTGGTAGGCGACGATGAAGGGGGCCACCAGCAGCGCCGCACCGATCACGGTGGCGATGCCGATGAAGACCATAAGAGGAAGATAATTCTGCAAGATGCCGTTCATCGGCGATCCTTTTCCCACGGCGAAGACCCCGTGGATTCGTGAACATTGGAATTGTTCGAGGCTTAGCGCAGCGCAACAAGCCATGCAAGATACGCCTTGGTGAGGACCGGGATGCATTTCCTCCCTCTGCCGAGGTTATCCCGCCTGTCGGCGTCCGACCACGCTTGCGCGTCGCGCCCGACGATCCACGCCGGCAACTCGTCCTGCAGCCACGCCCGACGAGCCGAAGCCAGACGCAGTTGCGCTTGGCAATCCGGAGCAACCGGATGTCGCCCTGCCCTCCCTCGCGCGTCCGGTAGCTCAGCTCCGGGATACCGAAATTCAGCTTGGCGGATTCGCCCGTTCGGGTTATAGAACAAAAAGAGAACACTCAAGCAAGTGACGCGCTGAACCCGACACAGCGACCCCGGAGGTTCCAATGGCCCGATCCGCTTCTTCCACCGCTCTCGCCGCATTCTATGCGGAACTGCCCGACCGCGTGGCCGCACCGATGACCCGTGGCCAGGCGCTGACGCTGAAGTCGCTGGCGATCGAGGCTTACCAGCCCCGGCAATTCGCCCCCGACCTCAGCCGCACTGAGGCCGCCCGGCGGATCGAATCGCTGAAGCAGGAAATCGCACTGGCCGATTCGTTCTAGGGCTTTGCCGAAATCCCTGCCGCCGGGTGCTGCGAAGCGTGGGGCGCAAGCGAGCGCGCGATGATACCGGCTGCAAAGATGCAGACCGCGTTGCGGCGCTTCAGTCCATATTTTGGAAATTACCGAGGCGTTTCAGATCTCGCCATTCCAGAAATGGAATGGCGCGAGAGACGGGACTCGAACCCGCGACCTCTGCCGTGACAGGGCGGACATAACCAAGCAATTTCAACAATTAGCCAGACTTTCGGCGGCCGGGAAATACCCGGAAACGGCAAAAGTATTTCACTGTTTGGCTGACGCTCAGGTGTCGGCATGAGCGCGATCCCGGCATCGATCCTCGCCCAGCACATAGCCTTTCTCGGCAAAACCGGGAGTGGCAAAACATCCACCGCGAAACTGGCGATCGAGCAGATCGTGCGAGCCGACCCGTCGGCGCGCGTCTGCATCCTGGATGCCGTCAAATCGGACTGGTGGGGGCTGACGTCCAGCGCCGACGGCAAGCGGCCGGGGTTGCCGTTCGTCATCCTGGGCGGGCCTCGCGGCCACGTTCCGCTACATGATTCGGCCGGCAAGGCGATTGGCGATCTGGTGGCGAATGGCAGTCTCCCGTTGTCGATCGTCGACATGGCCGATTTCGGCGCCGGCGGCCTGCAGAAGTTCTTCAACGACTTCGCGCCGGCGCTGATGAAGCGGATGCGCGGCGTCGTCTACCTTGTTCTCGAGGAAGCGCACGAGTTCGCGCCGAAAGAGCGGTCCGGCATCGGCGCAGAAACCATGGCCATCCATTGGGCCAAGAAGCTGGCCACCGCCGGTCGGTCCAAGGGCATCCGCCTGATGGTGCTGACCCAGCGCACCCAGGCGCTGCACAACGCCCTGCTCGGCAGTTGCGACACGATGATCGCCCACCGGCTGACGGCGCCAGCCGATCAGGAGCCGGTCAAGAAGTGGCTGAAGGCCAACGTTGACAAGGCAACTTATGAGACGGTGTCGGCGTCGATGGCGTCCCTCAAAACCGGCAGCGCATGGCTTTGCTCCGGCGAGGCTCAGGTCACCGAACTTTTCCAGTTCCCCAAGATCGCGACATACGACAACTCGGCAACGCCGACTAGCCGGAGCGGCGAGCATGCCGTCAAGACGGCACCGGTCGTGGCCTGATTTTATCGAAGATCAGGGCGAGTCCGACTTCGACATGAATTTGGTTTTCCGCTGGGACTGGCGGAAGGCTGATCCAGATGGCGAGAAGTGGGGCAACGAAACGGACGAGCTGCAGATATTTTTCATGGGGCAGCGCAAGGGCCTCTACCGCTGGGTTGAGATCGAAGTAACCGATAGCGACGAGCCGGCCGTCAAAGCGTGGCTGGAGAAGCGATGGTGCTATCTGCAATTACTGTGGGAAGGGATCGCCGCCACCCCCGCCCAGCCCAGCAAGGGGGAGTGAGATCATGACGCCTACCCGCATGACGGACAAACAGGATTTGAGCCAATGACCACTGCAGAGAGAATGAAGCTGGCGGATCGGCTGGACGGCCATGCGATCCGGTACGCAGCAGACTACGGATACAATGTTGCGACCGATCTAAAGGCAGCCTCCGCCGCCCTGCGCACGTCAGAGGCGGCCGACGCGGGGGAGCGCTGGCGGCACAAGGCGCGTGGATCCATTTACGAGATCGTCTCGCGGGAATACGTCGAGATCTGGTCATCGGAAAGCGATCTTGGCGATCGCGGGTTCGCGTGGTGCTGCAAGACTGGCGAGCGCGCCAAAGTCCAGGGACGCATCGCGTCGGGTGAATTGTCGATCTTCTACCGCGCCGAGGATGACGGCACGTTGTGGGCCCGATCGGCAGCCGAGTTCGGCGACGGCAGGTTCGAAAGGGTCGCGCTGCCAGAGGCCGACGCGGGGGCTGTGGCGCATCCCTTAAAGGGCGATGACATCCTGCGCGAGTTTGTGGCTGAGTTCGGAAGCGGCCAGCAAGGCACTGAGATCGACTGCGACACCGTACAATCGCTATGCGACGCCATAGCAGCAAGGCTAGCCTACTAGGCAATCATTGTTTCAACCTCGTCCTCCTGGTGGAACAAGTCAGACATGACTTCTAGGAACGGTTTCATTTTCTCCACTGCTAGTTCTGGGCGAGCACAGACAAGGTTTTTGACTAAGGGCAACTTAGGCAAATAATACTCTTTACCCTCCACCAATGGCGGCCGGATCAACATTCGCGGAAGCGCGCTTATTCCGACGCTACACTCTACAGCGGCCTTTTTCGCGTCGTAGTCCTCGCCATTAAAAACGATTTTAAAAGGCACCCCGCTTCTGGTTAGGGCGTCCGTCATCCAATCGTGTTTGATCCAGGTAACGATTGGCAGCGGTGCACCAGGGCTCAATACAAAAGATCGAGACCGTATCCCTAGGTGTGCTGCTGCCTTTGTGAGGCTTCCTTTTTCAGCGATCACGACCACTGCGCGAAGGACCTCTGTTGGGACATTTGATCCGCGCGCCATAAAAACACCTCTTCAATTACGTTTCAAAAGCTATTGAACGGCTCTGAGCCTTGAAAGGCCGCAGCTATAAGATATCTCCAATTTGGCCCGGCGCTGTCCGAGCCGCCAGTGCATGCCATTCAATGGCGATTTCGGCCCACGCCAACTTGAAGTCTGAGTTCGGCGCGCCCGAGCTTCTCGCACGATAAAGCTTTGAGACGGCATCTCTCGGTTAGATTCATGGTTGTTCCCGCATTGGCGGCGGACCACAAACCTCTCTGTCAACGTTGGAAATTACCGAACGAACGCTCTCATTCGCGCCCGTTTCAACCGACCGAGTAGGCTGCTGTCCCATGCCCTATCTTAGCGCGCCTAAAAAGCGCAGTATCGGCTCGGTCGGCACCATCGATCGGCTGTATGGGTCTTTTGTCTTGATGAAGCGAATTTTCTCCACCTCGAGCGTTCATCCACGTGATCGCTTCGATTTCTGGCATAGCATCGCTTGCGCCCAAATCGTGGGGCACGATTCGACCCCCGCGCAGCGCAATTTATTTTCTGCCGATATAGACGTCGGCGCACTTGGCGAAATTGGCGTCGTCCGCTTTGAAAACTCGCCAATGAGGGTGTGTCGAACGGCGGCACAAGTCGCCAAAGCAAGTAGCGACGAATTATTCGTTTGCCGCCAAGATTCAGGAAGTCTTTCAATAGATCAGAACGGCAATGCGGTGATCTTGCGAGCGGGCGAGCTTTCGCTCCTCGACCCCCTGATGCCTTACGCAGCCGATTTCTCGAAGCACTCGCAGACGTTGGTTTTTAAGATTCCGCGGCGGTGGCTTGAAGCGAGGCTAGGTCCTTCGCGACCGATGATTAGCAAATCTTTTGGATTGGCGACGCAATTCCAAAAATGGGTCTCCTCGTTTTTAGCGACCATACCAGGCGTCGTTGAAAAACTTGGCCAGCCGGCCGAGACGGTATTGCAAGCTCAAATTATGGATTATATAGCGCTTTCTCTGGCTGAGGCTGGTGCCGCGTCAAGGCCACGCATTTCCTCGGCTCGATCCATAGCATTGCTTACGGTACGGGCCGCGATTGAAGCGCGGCTGGCCGATCCCAGTTTGAATAGCTCCATAGTGGCCAACGCAGCAGGTATCAGCGTGCGATACGCAAATGCTCTCCTGGCTTCAGATGGAGAATCTATCATGAGCCTCATCTTGGCGAGGCGGCTCGATCGCTGTTTGGCTGCTTTGGAAGATCGAAAACATGATCACCTCACTATCAGCGATATTGCCCTTGGTTGGGGATTTTCGGATATGACTCATTTCGGCCGGAGCTTCAAAGTGAAATTTAAAATCCTTCCGAGTGAGTGTAGAAAGCTCTCGAAGATGCGTTGAAGGCCGCTTCCAAGGGTCGCCATTTGATGCAATTGTGAAGGGCAGCCAAACTTGGTTGTGGCGTTCCCTGGCGGAGCCGGAACGGCGGACATGGTACGGAAGGCCAAGGCGGCCGGCATAGAGGTCCGCGTTGTTAAGCAGAGATCAGGGTCTTTGGGATGGCGAAGAGAACCGGGTGGCTGCCCCTTGAGTACAATCGCATCGTTAATCAGAGGACTGGCCTAGCCGGCCTTGGTGTATCAAAGCGCAGTGCCATCGTTAGAAAGTAGCGGAATTTCGAATTGAGACATCAGGCGCCCCCGCCTGCCCTGACGAGTTTCGCGTAATCTTGACGATGGACAACGGCTGTGAACTCGAAGTCGGCAACGTCGGTAAGCAGACCGGCGCTCACCAGCGCGAGTTCTGGCAGTCGTCGTGTCCGGATCGCACGGGCTGGGCCGTCCCTCTCCGTCAAGCCAACAGTGGAACAAAGGTCCCGGCCGGCTGGACGTCCCGATAACAATTAGCGGCGATAGCGATGCTTAGGCGCGACGGCGCGCGGATTTACAGTGGCCAGGGGCGGCGCAAGAAGAGAGCCGAATCGGTTGGTGACGTAACCGCGGGATTCCTGCAGCCGGCGCTGGTAGCCCGGCGAGTTCATGATGTTGGATGCGCCGCCGCGGGCGTGCGCGGCCGATGCAGAAACCAGTTCGATGGTGATGAACAGCGCGATCATAGCAGCCGCGTGAATACGAGATTGTTTCATTGGTGTCTCTCACGATCCATGACGACTCAAAAAGGCCTGGCGAACGATAGGCCGCCATCGCCTGTATGTCAGTTAAAGCTGCCGGGCGGCCTTTGTTTCAGGGCAGCGGCCGATGACCGACGTGATCCGTATATTCACCGAGCGCGGCGATCTCGCTCATCTGGCGCTGCTGATGTGGGCGGGGGCCGCCAGTGCGGCGGCCTGGCGGCTACTGCGTGAACTGACCGCGGCGATGCGGCGGTTCGATGATTTCGTCCGCGAACTGCAGTCCTTCAACCGCCGCGCCGGGCGGCGGCCGCACGTGGCCGCCGATGCCGGCAACGACGACGACGATACCAGGAGCCATCATGGATACACCACGGTGGCAAACGCGTCGTGGAGCTGGGGCAGTATCGGCTATGTGGCCTCAGGAGCGGCAGGGGCGTTTGCGGCCTCGAACCCGTCCGACGCGCTGGTCGATCTGATCTATGCGTTGTGGGCGGGCTACCGGCAGAACGCCACCTTCGTGATGAACCGGCGCACCCAGGACATGGTGCGCAAGTTCACGGATTCCACCGGCACCTATCTGTGGCAGCCACCGGCCACCGCCTCCGGCTGCGCCAGCCGGATCGGACGAATAGTCGCGAAGTTTGGTGAGGGTCTGAATCGGATGTGTCCATTCCATGAAACAATGCGGCTGCAATGTGAGGCGGAAACAGCGCAGGGAACGCGCCGTCGCGGCACAGCGGGCGGCGCTTTGATAGCAGCGGAGCGTGGTGTGGAAATATAGTCACACTCACGGAGATTGTGCCGCTGTTCGGCATGCGTTCTCCAGAGTTGATCACGCGCGGTCGCTATCGGGCATAGGCTTGCGGTGCCGGTCGGGGCTGAACGGCCATGCTTGAACTGCAAAGGAGAAGCACCATGCCAGCCTATATCCAGTATCACAGCACCGAGCCTGCCGTGATCGTCTGTCCGCACTGCCTGGGCCTGCCGCTGCATATAGACAACGTCGAGCCGATCTGGAGTGCGGCCCGGATCGATATCGTCTATGCCTGCGACGAATGCGGCACGGAAGTGCGCGAGACCATGACGCAGCCGGAACGTCGCCACTAGAGTCAGCCTGCCCCGATGCAATCATCGGCCGTCAGCTGCCCCACGCCCTTGCCGTTTTCACGATCCAGTCGCGGTACAGCGTCAGCGGTGTCACGCCGGTGAGGCCGCCGCAGCCGGCGGTGTTGTTCGGGCCTGTCGACCACGACACCACGCCGATGATGATGGCGCGGCCGGATTGCTGCTGCACCACCGGCGCGCCGGAATCGCCGGTGCAGGCGCCCTGGCCGGCGCTGGTGTTCTGGGTCGCGGGATCGACGAGGCGGATCTGCAGCCTTCCGGGATGGCTGGTCGAGATCAGCTGTGCGGCGCGCACGGTGCCGCCGCTTTTGCCGTCGCCAGGACGGCTGACACCGACGCCAGCGACGCTGAAGCTTTGCCCGGCGACAATCGGTTCGCTGGGAACGCCGAGCACCGCCACCGGCTTCGTGAGAGGTCGCGCGAGCTGCAGCAGAGCGACATCGGCGCTGGCGCGGCGCGCGGCGATGCCCTGCGGATTGAATTGCGGATGACTGGCGACACGGCGGACATCGCGCAGCTCCGGCTGCCGCTGGGCGTCGTACAGCACGATCTTGTAATCGGTGCCCGTCGCGATGCAGTGGGCCGCGGTCAACACCACGTCCGGCGCAATCAGCGCACCGGAGCAGAAACTACCTCGCGAACCGATGATGGTGATGACCGGCGCGCCGACGCCCGTGTTCGTCTCGGGCGCGCCGCCGACCATCGCCGAAGCGGATGAATGCAGAACGACGCCGACGAGAATGACAATGATCTTTCGCATCCCAACCGAAGGCCACATAGAGCAATTGGTGTCAAGCGCCGACGCCCCGGCCCCGCATCGACACCCGGCGCTCTCGCGGAAACGGCCCGAACATTACGAGGGAAATAAATGTATCTTTGAAGTCCAGTACGATCCCCGGCCGCCAGTTCTCCAGAAATTCGTAAATCGACGGGTTCGAAAACATGGGATAAAGGAACTTCCAGGCAACGACGAAGTCCAGCGTGCATTGAGACGAGCCGTCGGGTCTACCAGTCGACCAGCCGATCCCTTCACCTGAAAGCATCTGCACCGGAACCGACTTGATGCCTGCGTCACGAACCATCTGAATAAATGCTTCAGTCTTGAAAAGGACTCGTGAAGCGGTGACGAGATCGACGACCCGTGTCCAGCGCTCCTCCGCCCTGCGTTCCGCTTCAGCCCGCCGTCCCTTGCGATATTCCTGCGCTCGCAGTCTGTCTTTCTCGCGTTTGTCGACCATGATTTATCTTTGCGTTCTGGCACAGAGACGAAAGAAAGGGGTTAGTGTTTCGCAACGAAAGCATTCGAGGTGATGGTATCGCATCTGGCTGGCACTCAACCAGTGACCATTCGGAAGCAGCATGAACGGAACGACGAAATAGTCTCTTATTTTCGATCCAGGTCCATCATCGTTGAGCCGAACGACAATGACAATATCGGGCCTCCATGTAGAGGCGTATCCCAGAAGCCAACGGCTCTGCTTGCCAGCCGGAGCGGAACGAGCGACGACAACAGCCACAGCAAGTTCACCATTCACGACGAACTGGCAGTTGCGAAAGCTCTGCTTGCGGTCCGAGCCCGGTCCAATCCATGACCTTGTGACCGGCGCCGAGCATGATGCGATCAACGAGCGCATTTCCCATCGACTGCAGATCGCCCGGGAGCCCGGGGAGCGAAATGGCACCCTTGGCGAGGCCGATCGGCGCGGCCTTTGCAACATCGAGCGCGACGCTCGGCTTCGCGGGCGCGTCGAACTGATCGAAGGCGTTGCCCTTCGGAGGCGCGGCCGGCGTGTCGAACTGATCGAATGAGTTTGCCAATTACTTGCCTCCAAGCGCGCGCGCTGCAGCGCCGGCCCCATATTTCGCGTCAAAGTCTGCCGCCAAAGACGGGTTCTGCTGAAGGTGCTGCACCGCCGCAGTTGGAAACGGAGCGGCGGGAGCAGCAGTCACGCTCGACGAGGCTGCGACGGGCGCGGCGCCGCCCGCTGGCGCGTACCGTTCGAGCTCGGCAATATCCGCCTGCCCGAGCGGCCGCTTCGGATCGAACGGCGACATGGCCCTTCCATCAAAGTTCGTTGAACCCCGCCCCTTCTCCAACCCGGAAGCTGCGGCGCGCAAGCTCCTCGAGATCGCAGCGGGGATCATCGACGTCCGCGGCCGGGTTTCGGTCGGGGCGTGGAACGACGCCTTCCGCAAGGCGGGCGGCAACGTGGCCGAATATGCGGCCGGACGGGACCGGGCGATCGCCGACGGCGCGCTGCGGATGCATGAGTGCGGCGGGTTCGTGATGCTGACCTAACGCGCTCCCTTGAAACGAAAAAAGCCGCGCCACCCGGTAGGATGACGCGGCTTCACTAAGGAAAAAAACCTCCGGTCACGCCGCCCGGGCGCTCCAGATCTCGATCAATCTAACCGCGGATTCCAGCGAAGCAGCCTTACCGAGCACCGAGGCTCCCTTTGATTTCGGGATTATTATCCTCCTCAAAGACGAAATATCCGTCAAACCCCAGGTGGTCCGCCCCCGCTTGCACAATCGTTTGACGTGCGAGCGTCGCTACGTGAATACTCCTGCCGCTGCCGAGATTCGCAGTTGCAAGGATTTCATCCATGGCCAGAACTCCTGCGGCTCGCGCTGCGCGCCGATGATCTTACGCCTTCCGTGCGCAGGGAGCGCAATAGCAGCGAGGAATTGTATGAGAACGGGTTCCCTGGCCGGGATAAACGACTACGCAAACCGGAGTGACAAAAAGATGGGACTACACACAGCACGCAGCTTGATCATGGGCGCGAGCCTATTACTGGCATCTTCGTCGGCCTGGGCGGAATGTCAGCAGTCTCGAATGAACTGGAGGTATCAGAACGAGACAGAGCAAGTCAATCTTTCAGGTACTCGCGCTGGGACGTGCAGGCTCCAATGGACCGTGAGCGGCACAGCGACGGTCGAGAAAGTTTCACTCGTCGCTCAGCCGCAGAAAGGCTCGGTTCAGACTTCGACATCCGGTGTCGTTTATAGTCCGGGGCGCAACTTTGATAGCCAAGACAAATTTTCGGTGCGAGTTTGCGGCAACAATCGAGCAGGCGGTGGCTGTTCGACGTTAAACGTCTCGGTGGAGCTTAGGTGACGAGTAAGACGCGGCCAATTATCATCGAACCATTCCACGAGCCGGATCAGCCCCCCCAGATTGCAACGGCTTCAAGCGCCGCCAGCGCCAGGCACCACCAGCAGGTCAATCCACACTCCCCAGCGTATGCGGCGAATGTCGAGCGCCGTTTTGAAGGGTGTCGTTCACATCCTCGACGCGGCGTTAAGTCGCCTCAGCTTCGCGCGAGATCGACGCCAATTATGAGTTATAGAGCGACTCTACAAGATGAGTGATCGCTCGACGTACGACTGGGTCCTTGATTTTCAGCATAGCCTCAATAAGTTGCACGCCTTCCTTGCTGGCAATGAATTTTGAAAACGGCGTGCTTCGTGCCTTACTATCCTCATCGGTGCCATCGACCAGCGTCTTGATATTGGTACCAAGAGCCTCGGCTATCTCTGACAAGCGTATCGAGCTTACGCGGTTTGTACCTTTCTCGTACTTTTGGACCTGCTGAAATGACACACCGATTTTTGAACCAAGCTCGTCTTGGCTCAGCCTATGGATCAAACGATGAGTACGAATGCGCTCGCCGATGACCATGTCCTTCTCGCCTACGCTGCGCGGATGAATCTTATCCATGCTTTGAAGCCTCCAGCTCTAATCATTTGAAAAGCTTAGGCAGGATGTCATCAAATACAACTAATAGGCGAGTTTATTCGCGAGCGATCACACGGCACCATTGGGGTTAACGATGGTGAAGCCGGAGATCGATCGCGCGTGGAGCCGCGTTCGCCGCCCACCCGAATTTGAATCGTGAACGATCCACGTGCTTCCGGCGACATGCTGTTTCAGAACGAAGACGTGGCCGCGCCTTGCCGCCACCATGTTCAGCGCCGGGGCGGCCCGCGGGAAACGAAGCCAGTTGGCAGCGAGATTGAGCGCCGGGATGATGCGGCCGAACAGATGGAGGCTGGCGCCGCAACCGCAGAAGCGCGCCGGGCAGCCGGCGGGGCGACCGCCAATCACTTCAGATGCAGCACGGGCCGACACCGCTGCGACCCCTGCTCTCACCCGCCGCGATGTCCGGTAGACCTTCCGCTCTTTCGTCATCTCGACCTCGATCGACTTGACGCCGTAGAGAAAGTTGTTGCGCTGTGATGCAGGCACCTCGCATGCCCAGAGTGGATTGCAGCCGGCAGCGAGATGCTGGCGCGGACGCGCTTCTGAGATCGACGCCGCGCAGAGTCATCGAGATCGCAGCCGCAAGCCGTCGGCAGCTTCGAAAGCCGTTCTTCATAGTCGGTCACCTTTTGATTGGCGGTTGCGGCGCTGGCTTCAGCCTCGGTCCGGAGCCGTGCGGCGGTGTCTGCGGTCTGCCGTTGCGTCTCGAGTTGGAGATTTGAGAAGGCCAGATCGATTTTGACGCGCGCGAGCTCGGCGCTCTCGTCGGAAAGCCTATGGCCAATGCTGAGGGCCAGCGCGCCCAAGGCAATGTACGAAACCGGCCGGCCCCATGCCGTGTAAGGCTTGAGCCACGGCAGCCAGGTCGCGATCTTGTCCACACCGGAAACCAGAAGCGCGAGCACAAACACGATGGTGTCAAACGCCAGCGCGTAGTCCGATGTGGCAATTTTCCAGAACATCGAGGCCATGCTCAATCCTCCCGCAGACACCAAGGCCGCTCACCCCACATCGCATCTGTGCGGCGGTTGAGCAGGCCCTGCAGGAATGTGCCGTTGGCATTCACGTACTTGACCATCGCATCGCATGCCGCCTTGACCCGGCCGACATTCAGATCGCGCTCAATTGACGTGCCGCAGACCTTGCCGGGGCCAAGATTGACGACGAACGAAGCGATGGCCGCCTGCCGGTGCGGCGGCCATGTCGGCAGCCCCGGAATGCACGGCAGGACTTTCTGGGCGTAACGCTCCCCGACTTCGGACAGCGCCGCATCGCACTGCGCCTTGGTGTAGACGTCCCCGACCTTGAGCCATGGCCAGTCGTAATTCGTGATCCCGCCGCAGACCGTGATGACGCCGGGCGGGTCAAACGGCAGATGCTTCGCTACAAGGTTCATGCCCTCCCAATGCGCGATCAGCACGCCGGCAAGCGCGGCACCAGCCGCAGAAAGGGCCTTCGTTTTGGTCTTCATGCTTCCGTCCCCGGCTGCTTGAGGACCCGAGCAACCGCGAACGACGCCGACACCAGGATCAGAAGCCCACCGACCCGCCAGTCGAACGTGCTGTAGAGATAGGCGGACAGGATGACGATGATGGCGCCGACAGCCCCCCAAAAGGCCGCCACCCACACGCTCCACAACCGCCCCAGTTCAGCCTTCCAGTTATCGATCAGGCGCACGCCAGCGCCCTCGGAATCGAGGTCGGCCATTGTCGTTCTCCATACGGAAGGGACCGCGCCGGCGAGCCCGGGCGGCCATGGTGGTGATCAGGGTCAGGATTGTTCGCCCTCACCCGTTTGGGTGATGTGCATGCGCGATTGTACATGTGCGCGGAAGCGACTGTTTCTAACTTGCAACAGGGCCCGCCCTTGTGCGGGCGGAACTACGAATCAGCTTCCGTAAAATTCGGAGATGATCCTAAGCTCACAATGCGCGCAGAGATGGCCGGAGGGGGACAAGCCGACGACCACGATTTCAATTGTGCGCAAGAGGCCGCTGGGTTTTCACCGCGGACCAGCGGCCTCAATTTATTGAAGGGCAGCAATGAGCATCTACGAGAAACTGATGATCGGGGTAACGATCGCTACGGCCGCTGCCTGTGCGACCGCTAGCGCC
>NZ_JAQGJT010000057.1 GCF_028290495.1 Tardiphaga sp. | reverse complement strand
TCGAATGTCGAGCCGACGCCGGGCCGGCTATCCAGCGTGATACGCCCGCCCATTCGTTTGACGATGCGCTCGCTGATGCTCAAGCCGAGACCAGTGCCGCCGTAATTACGCGCGGTGCGCTCATCGGCCTGTTCGAACTCGCGGAAAATCCGCATCTGCGACTCCGGCGCGATGCCGATACCGGTGTCGCGCACCAGGAAGCTGACTTCGCCCGGGTCTGTTCCGGGCTCGACAATCAATGCAACACCCCCGGTCGAGGTGAACTTGATGGCGTTGCCCGCAAGATTGAGCAGCACCTGCCGCAGCCGCGCGGCATCTCCGACGACTTCCATCGGCAGCCGCTCATCCACATAGGCCGCAATCTCGATCGCCTTGGCCTGGGCCCGCGGCGCCAACAATTCGGTGATATCCTCGATCAGCCCGGCAAGCGCAAAGGTGCGCTGTTGGAGGTCGATCTTGCCGGCTTCAATCTTGGAATAGTCCAGCAGTTCCTCGATCAGCGACAGCAGTGCGTCGCCGGAGGTCTTCACCGCCGTCGCATAGGTGACCTGCTCCGGGGTCAGCGACGTATCGAGCAGCAGGCCGCTCATGCCGATGATGCCGTTCAGCGGCGTGCGGATCTCGTGCGAGGCCATCGCGAGGAAGCGCGACTTGGCGCGGTTGGCGGCGTTGGCGAGATCGCGCGCTTCTGCCAGAGCGCGTTCGCCTTCGGTGCGATCGGTGACGTCGCGGCCGACGCATTGCAGTTCGGCGGGCTGTCCGGCGTCGATGCGCACCAAGCCTTCGCGCCAGGCGATCCAGCGCGGCCCTAAGGCGGTGACGATCTTCTGGTCGTGAATGCTGGTGCCGTTTGGATCATGCGCGGTCACGCCTTGCTCCAGCACTTGAAGCGTAAACGCACTGCTGATGAGATCCTCGCGCGAGCGCTCCATCAGCGTGCAATAGGCATCGTTGACGAAAGTGATGCGGCCGTGGGCGTCGCGGATCACGATCAGATCGCTCTGCGCTTCGAACAGGCCGCGAGCGTGCTGCTCGGCTTCCTTCAGTTCCCAGTTGCGATCGACCAGCGATTCATTGTGCGCAGCGAGTAGACGCAGCCGCCGCGCCATGAAACGCAGCTTCATGCTCAGCGTTGCCAATGCCACGCAGGCGACCGCGAACAGGAAGCTGGCGCCGATCGCAAAAGCGTGTGGATCGTAGCCGGAATTCTCCGAGGTGCTGCCGGCGATGAAGCCATAGGCGCCGCCGAACGCGGCGGAGAACATCACGAAGCTGCGGACCGCGGCGACCAGCCAGGGATGGCGGCGCGCGAAGCGGCGCAAGCGATGCCTGATCCGGTTAATCCGCCCTGTCACCAATCCGTCCCTACTGTATTTCGCCTTGGCCAAATCGAGGGCCAGCACCGGCTGCACGCGCGCGCGGATGGCGGGGAGGATGGGCGGATGTCATTGCCAAGTGCTTGCGCATGCCGGCCTTGATGCCGCGCGATGCGAGCGTGGTTAGCTATTCGTTAATCGCGCGTCAGAGCGCAGCGGTGGCCATGCGGTGGTGCCCGGCATGGGCGCCCACGATCAGCGCTGCGGCATCGCGCGGCGTGAAACTCTTCGATTGCACGAAAATCCGGTAGTCGGCGTCGCCTTCGCCGGACAAATAGATTACCGGCTCGGTTGAGGAAGCCGCTGCGGAAATCGCGATGAAGCGCGTTGCCGCGGTGATGGCGCAGGCTTCGGACTCGGCGCTGTCGATGTCGTCGACCACCGCAAAGTCTGCGTTTTCGGCGGAATCGACGATTTGCACCCGCACCGTGGCGCGCGAGGGATCGTCGGTGAAGGCCACGTGGAGTTGCGCCTGCCAGGGGGCGGTCGCGATCTGCACCGAGGTCTCGCCGGTGGTAATGCAGGGATGCGCGCCGGACGTGAATTCGCCGCGTGCAAATACCGCGGCCAGCAGGACGGGAATCGTGGAAGCCAGAATCTTCAATCGCAACATGACGCGTTACTCACCCGTTGCCCCGGAATTGCGAGGTATGGTGAGCAGAGCGTAAACAAAACTCGTTACTGCGGGGTTGACGGCGGCGCGACGGTTACGCCGCGCGGCGGGCGTCGTCGGCCAGCGCGCGGTATGATAGCGATTCCGCCAGATGCAGCCGGCCGATCTTCTCCGCGCCGTCCAGATCGGCCAGCGTGCGGGCGACGCGCAGCACGCGGTGATAGCCGCGCGCGGACAGTTTCATGGTGACGGCGGCGTCGCGCAGCAGCGCCAGCCCTTGTGCATCGGGTTGCGCAACCGCTTCCAGCACGGCGGCCGGTGCGGCAGCGTTGGTTCGGATGTTGGTCAGCCCTGCCGCGAGGTAGCGCGCGGCCTGGATGTCCCGCGCCGCGGCGACGCGGGCGGCGACCTCGGCCGATCCTTCGGCGGGTGGCGGCAGGATCAGGTCGGTGGCGGTGACCGCCGGCACCTCGATGCGCAGGTCGATGCGGTCCATCAGCGGGCCGGAAATGCGCGCCTGGTAATCGGCGGTGCAGCGCTCGATGCGGTTGCGATGGCAGGTATAGCCGGGCTCGAAGGCGTGGCCGCAGCGGCACGGATTCATCGCAGCCACCAGCATGAACCGCGCGGGGTACGTGACGCGGTGGTTGGCGCGCGAAACTGCGACCTCGCCGTTTTCAAGCGGCGCGCGCAGGGAATCCAGCACGCGCGGATCGAACTCCGGCAGTTCGTCGAGGAACAGCACGCCCTGATGCGCCAGCGAAATCTCGCCGGGCCGGGCGCGGATGCCGCCGCCGGTCAGCGCCGCCATGCTGGCGGAATGATGCGGCGCACGAAACGGCCGCCGTGCCGTCAGCGCGCCGTCCTTGATCTCGCCGGCTACCGAGGCGATCATCGACACTTCCAGCAATTCCGCTGGTGACAGCGGCGGCAGGATCGAGGGCAGCCTTGCCGCCAGCATCGACTTGCCGGCCCCGGGCGAGCCGGCCATCAGAAGATGATGCCCGCCGGCCGCGGCGATTTCCAAAGCCCGCTTGGCGCTCTCCTGTCCCTTGATGTCGCGCAGATCGAGATGTGCGGTTTCGCGCTCGTACATCTTCGGCTGCGGTCGCGATAGCACCTGTGTGCCCTTGAAGTGGTTGGCGATCTGGATCAGGGAACTGGCCGCGATGATCTCGATATCGGGGCTGGCCCACGCCGCCTCGGCGCCGCAGGCGGCGGGACAGATCAGGCCCTCGTCGCGCGCATTGGCGCCGATTGCCGCCGGCAGCACCCCGGCCACCGGCGCGATCGAGCCGTCGAGGCCGAGTTCGCCGAGCACGGTGAAGCCGGCCAGCGCATCGGAGGGGATCGCGCCGATGGCGGCCATCAGCCCAAGCGCGATCGGAAGATCGTAATGACTGCCCTCTTTCGGCAAGTCGGCCGGCGCGAGGTTAACGATGATGCGCCGCGCCGGCAGCGCCAGTCCGGAGGCGACCAGCGCCGCGCGCACCCGCTCGCGCGCTTCCGATACCGCCTTATCCGGCAATCCGACGATCACGAAATTCGGCAGGCCGGGTACGACCTGCACCTGGACATCGACCGCGCGGGCCTCGATGCCTTCAAACGCGACGGTGGAGACGCGCTGTACCATCCCGGGATCCCTCAGTCGCGGAAATGATAACCGAAGGTTGTGTTATTGCAAGAACAATAAGGGAACAGTTTCGCTGCGCCGCGGCCTGCTGCCACAAGTGCCATCCGTAAAGAAGATGTTAAAGTGGCCATGCGACGGTCGCCAGTAACGCAGCGACGTCATCGAGTTCTCAGAAAGAATGTCCGATCCATTGCCCTGTCCATCGGTAGTTTCTGACGCTGAGCTCATCGCGTCCCTGCGGGAACAGCTTGATGCGCAGGCTGTGACGATCGCCGAACAGGCCGCCTCGCTCGCCCACAGCGAGAAAATCTTCAATCGCTCCTCGGCGGCGGCTCGGATCGGTGTCTGGGAATGCACGCTGGCAGACGAATCACTGGTCTGGACAGATGTCGTCTACGATCTGTTCGATCAGGAGCGCGGCACGCCGCTCGATCGCGCGGTGACGCTGAAATGCTATCCTGAGGAGTCGTTGCGGGCGTTGCACGAGGCGCGCAGCAAGGCGATCGAGGAACGCAGCGGTTTCAGCCTGGAGACCAAGATCGTCACCCCCAAGGGCAACCGGCGCTGGATCCGCATCACGGCCACGGTGGAAAGCATCGATGGCGTCGCGGTCCGCATCTTCGGCATGAAGCAGGACATCACCGAAGAGAAGCTTCTCGCCGACCGAAACCGTTACCTCGCCGAATATGACGTCATGACCGGGCTGGCGAACCGCAGCCGGTTTCAGTCAAAGCTATCCGAGCTGGTGACGGCTACGATGGCGACGAAGCCGTTCGGCGCGTTGCTGCTGATTGACCTCGACGAATTCAAGTCGGTCAACGATAGCTGCGGCCACGCCGCCGGCGACGAATGCCTGCGCGAGGCCGCGCAGCGGATCGGCAGCGTCTGCGTCGGCGCCGAACTGGTGGCGCGGATCGGCGGCGACGAATTCGCCGTCATGCTGGGCGCGGGGCTGTCGTTTGGCGAAATCTTGGAAACCGCCGCCGCCATCGTTGCGGAAATGAATCGACCGGTGCTGTTCCGCGGCCGCCTGCTGCAACTCGGCGCCTCGGTCGGCGTGGCGCTGGTCGACGACTGCACGCCGTCGCAGTTGTTCGTGATGGCCGACGCCGCCCTATACGCCGCGAAAGACGCCGGCCGCGGCACCTACCGCTTGCACCGGCCGGGTTCTGGCCAGCGCGCGCCGCGCCCCTTCGCCGTGGCGTGAGTCAGAGCGCCATCACCATCGGCTCCGCAATATAGCGGAAGCCGTCGCCGGCCTTCACCACATGGCCATAGCCCGGCCAGGCGAAGTGATAGGACATCACCGCGATCTTGTTGGCCGCCAGCATGTCGAGCATTTTGACCCGCGTATTCGCCGCCATTTTCGGATCGGAGTCGTAGGCAAATTCCATCCGCGGCTTTTCCAGCAGCAGCACCTGGTGGTGGGTGAGGTCGCCGAGGAAGGCGAAGGATTTGCCGTCCGACTGGATCATGAACATGTAGTGACCGAACGTATGTCCGGGCGCGTGCATCGCAGTGATGCCGGGCAGGAACTCCTGATTGTCCTTGTAGAACACCAGCCGGTCGCGTACCGGCAACAGGTTTTTGCGGGCATGCAGCACGAAGTCCTTTAGCGGCGTGCCGAGCTTGCCCTCATCGGTCCAGAAGTTGAAGTCTTCCTCGCTGATATAGACCTGCGCATTGGGAAACAGTGGCTTGTCGTTGGCATCGACGATGCCGCCGATATGATCGACATGGGCGTGCGAACAGACCACGGCATCGATGTCGCCGGGCTTGATACCGGCTTCCGCCATGCTCTTCTGCAGCCGGCCCGTGGTCGGCCCGAACAGTTTCGAGGTGCCCATGCCGGTGTCGAACAGCACCAGGCGGTCGCCCATGTTCACGATCGGCGCGTTCTGCTCGAGGATTATGTTGCTGTCGTTGAGAAAATTGTCCGTCAGCATTTTCTTCACCTCTTCCTTCGGCACGCCGACGAAGGTGCCGGAGGGATCGCCGAGCGGCAGCGGGCCGTCCGAGACCACGGTGACCTCGGCTGAGCCGAGCATGAAGCGGTGAAAGTAAGGGGACTGCGTGCCGAGCTTCGGCGCCTTGGCCAAGGCGTTGCCGCCGATCAGGCTTGCACTGAAACCGGCGCCAAGGGCGAGCATCGAGCGTCGCGAAACATCGAATGTCATGCGTGCCTCCCAGATTGCTTTTGCTTGCTGCCGTGTCGGCAGGTCGCCCGATTGGCCGGGCGTGCGGGGGCATGCTGCGCCCGGCGGAAAAGGCTGGCAAGGGGGGAAGTACGATGACGCAGCGCAGCGAACGGGTCGCGCGGATAGGCTGAGGATTTATTCAGAACGGTGGCGGCGCCTGCCTCAGGCGCGCGCTGCCACCGTCATGGTTGTTACCAGCTGAAGCTGGTCCGCACGTAGTACAGGCTGTGCGACGGCTCTTCGTAGTTCACGATCGAGTCGATGGCGCCTGCCGTCGTGAACGTGGTATGCCTGGTGCGGAACATCGGTCGCGTCAGGTTGAGGGCGGAGAACGAGATCGTGGCGTTCGGGGTCAGCGCGATCTTCATCGAGAAATCGACACGGTTCAGCGAATTGTACTCCGTACGCTGATTGACCAGCGGCGTCGTGGTCGTGCCGGTCTGCAGGATGTCCTGCGAATAGCTGAAGGCACGGTTGTAGTTCAGTCCGAACGTCGTCCGCCAGGATTCGACATAATAGTCGAGGCCGATATTGAGGATCGCATCCGGCTGCTCGGCGAAGCGACGGGTCTGCTGCGTCTGCGGATCGGTCAGCTCGGTCTTCACCAGAGTGGCATTCGACCACA
This sequence comes from Tardiphaga sp., assembly GCF_028290495.1. GTDB lineage: Bacteria > Pseudomonadota > Alphaproteobacteria > Rhizobiales > Xanthobacteraceae > Tardiphaga. The sequence continues at coordinate 5,572 of NZ_JAQGJT010000057.1, read as the reverse complement.
GCGTCAGGTTCGGCATGTTGAGCGCGCGCAGCGGCAGGCGGCCATCCAGCTCAAGCCCGTAAGCATGACCGTCACCGGCATTGCGCAGTTCGGAGATCCAGCGGGTCGGCTTGCCGGGATAACCCAGAGTCAGCCGCCGTTCGAGCTTGTCCTCGAAGCTGCGCGCAAAGAAGTTAGCCGAAAGGATGCCGAGCTTGTCGTAGAAATAATAGTCGGCGCCGATATCCGCGCCCCAGATCTTCTCCGGCGCTGCATTCGGATTGCCGCGGGTGTCCGGGCTGCCCGGCGTGCCGCTGGATTCGCGTACCGTCGGCGTAAGGTCGCGAAGATCGGGACGGCGCACGGTCCGGGCCACGCCCGCGCGCAGGTCCACGTCCGGCGCCACTGCGATCTTGTAGTTCAGGGACGGGTTGAGGTCGATCTCGGTGCGCTCGGTCTGCAGGCCGCTGAAATCGGTGGTCGCCGTATTGCTGTGTTCCACACGGACACCGGCGGTGATCTTGTCGTTGCCGAGGAGGGAGAAGCTGTCGCTGAGATAGCCGTAGAAGACGTCTTCGCGGAGTTCATAGGTGCGCGAGCCATCCGTGCGACCGGTGTCGTTCTCGCCGCGCGTCAGCCGGTTGAGTCCGGTGCCCGTCTCGACGGTGTGGCCGTTCAATTGCGCGGTGACGGCGGCCCCGGGCGCGATACGTGTCAATGTGATGGGATTGAACGTATAGCCGGGCACCGTGCCGGTCGCGGTGCCCGTTGCATTGTAGGTGGTCTGGACGCTGTCTCGGGCGGTCTCTTCGCGGGCTTCCTGCACGTCGGCGAAGACGCGGCTGCTGACAAAGTTGTTGTAGGTGTGGGCCCACTCGAAATAGCTGCCGTAGCTTTCGCGCAGGCGGTTGCGGGTTTCCGTCGTGTTGCGATCGACATAGGTCATCGCGGCGTTGGTGCGGTTTTCGCTCTGCGCGCGCTTCTCTTCGGTCTTCAAGTAGGTCGGCGCCACGATAAAGGTATTCGCGTCGTTGGCCTTGAATTCGAAGCGGCCGAGCGCGGTGTATTCGTCGAAGGTGCGCTTTTGGTCCTGAATCGTCGCGCGGTTCGGCGCGGTCCCGCTCGGCAGCGGCCCGGTCGAATTATAATTGTAGGTGTTGCTACTTTCTTCCAGCAGCCGGCGCTGATAGCCGGCGCCGATGAAGTACTTCACCGGGCCCGCCTGCCCGCCGGTCCAGCCGGAGGCATCGCCCGCGGTGCCGAAGTTCTCGACATGGCCGGCGCCCAGCGAAATCGCGCCGCCGGACGGGCCGAAATTACGCTTGGTGATGATGTTGATGGTGCCGGCCGAGCCCTGCGAATCCTGCGAGGCCAGCGGGCTTCGGGTAATCTCGACGCGCTCGACGAAGATCGTCGGAATGCGATCGACTTCCATGTTGCGGCTGGAGTCGCCATCGACGATCGGCCGCCCGTCGAGCAGCACCTGGGTGTATTCCTTGCCGAGGCCGCGCAGCTTGATGTCGCGCGAACGGTTCAGGCGCGGGAACGAGACGCCGGGCAGGCGCCGGATTGCGTCACCGACGCTCTGGTCGTTGAACTGGTTGAGCTGTTCGGCTTCGATGATGATCTTGGCGTTCGGAGACGCACGACGCAATTCGTTGGCGGTCTGGACCGACGAGGCGAGCGCGCCTTCGACGACCAGCGCGGGCAGCTGCATGGTGCCCTGCGCGAAGGCAGGAAGAGAAAAAGTTACGAGCGCCGACGTCGCCAGGAGTAGCCTGCTGTCAAATTTCATTTCCGCCTCAGCCAATGCAAGCGCATTCTCGCGCTGCAATGGCTATGCGGTATCCCGAAATCTCCGGAAACGTTTTTGCGTTAGTTTTGTGTCAACGATTTCTGGAATAGCTATATTTTTGAGACAAGTTGTCGCAGTGCTGCAACGTGGCGTTCTATTTTCTTTTCGCTTCAACCACATCCCAGAATTTCGCCGCCACGTCCGGGCCGCCGAGCTTGGCGATGGCGCGAATGCCCGTCGGCGAGGTGACGTTGATCTCGGTGAGGTGGCCATCGATCACGTCGATGCCGACGAACAGCAGGCCGCGTTCGCGTAGCGCCGGGCCGACACGTTCGCAGATCTCGCGCTCGCGCGGCGACAGCTCGGTCTCCTTCGCCGCACCGCCCCGCACCATGTTGGAGCGCAAATCGTCTTCGGCGGGCACGCGGTTCACGGCACCGGCAAATACCCCGTCGACCAGGATGATGCGCTTGTCGCCGTGCTTCACTTCGGGGAGGAAACGCTGGATCACCCACTGTTCCTTGAAGGTGACGGCGAACATGTCGTAGAGCGAGCCGAAATTCATGTCCTGCGGCAGCACGCGGAACACCGCCGCGCCGCCGTGGCCGTGCAGCGGCTTCATTACCACCGCGCCGTACTCCTTCCGAAACGCATTGATCTCTTCCATGTCGCGCGAGATCAGCGTCGGCGGCATCAGATCGGCAAAGCCCATCACGAAGATTTTCTCCGGCGCGTTGCGCACCGAGGCGGGATCGTTGACCACCAGCGTCTTCGGATGGATGCGCTCGAGCAGATGCGTCGAGGTGATGTAGGCCATGTCGAAGGGCGGGTCCTGCCGCAACAGCACCACGTCGAAGGACTCCATATTGACGCGGGTTGGCTCGCCGAGCGCGAAATAATCGCCCTCGACGTCGCGCACGGTCAGCTTCTGCACCGACGCCACCACCTCATTGCCGCGCAGCGAGAGTTTGTCCGGTGTGTAATAGGACAGGGTATGGCCGCGCTTTTGCGCCTCCAGCAGCATCGCAAAGGTGGAATCACCCTTGTGGTTGATGCGTGCGATGGGGTCCATCTGGACGGCGATGTTCAAGGTCATGGGATTGTCCGGCGTTATGGAGGCGGGGTCAGCAACTGGCGTCGAATGCCGCTAACAGATGGCGTGGCAGGTGCCCCGGCGCAATCATCATCACGTCGAAGCGCAGCTCGAATTCGGCTTGCTCGGGATGCGCCTGCAACCAGGCCTGGGCGGCGTCGCTGATCCGCGCCTGCTGTCGCGGCGTCACTGCATAGGCGGCTTCGTCCAGGGTGGCGCGGGCCTTCACCTCGACAAAGGCGATCAGGTTGCGCTTGCGGGCGACGATGTCGATCTCGCCATAGGGCGTGCGAAACCGCCGTGCCAGGATGCGATAGCCCTTGGCCAGCAGCATCGCCGCGGCGCGGCTCTCGGCGGACAGGCCGGTCCGGAAGGCGGCGACGCGCTCGGGCGCTGCGATCTTTTTTACCCTTGCAGGGGCTTTTGCAGGAGCTCTTGACGTTGCCGGGGCGTCGTCAGTCTTCGCCATCGCCGCCTTCCTTCTGGATTTCCAGCGCGCGGGCATAGATTTCGCGGCGTGGTCGGCCGGACAGTTCGACAGCATTCGCGACGGCATCCTTGACGCTGTCATGCTGCATCGAGGCGCGCAGCATCGCGTCGAGATCGGCGGAGGTCATCGCCTGCGCATCGGCTTCGGGCGGTCCGATCACCAGCACGAACTCGCCGCGGGTCTCCAGCCCCTCGGCCTCGGCGGCCAGTTCGGAGATTTTCGCCCGCCGCACTTCCTCGTGCATCTTGGTCAGCTCGCGGCAGATCGCGGCATCACGGCTACCCATGATGTCGGCGAGATCGGCCAGCGTGTCCTGCACGCGGTTACCGGAGTCAAACATCACCAGCGTGGCGTCAATTCGGGAGAGCTCGGTCAGCCGCGCGCGGCGCGCCATCTGACGCGACGGCAGAAAGCCTTCGAAGAAGAAACGGTCGGTTGGCAGCGCGGCCACAGCCAGCGCCGCCAGTACCGAAGACGGGCCGGGCAGCGCGATCACGTTGAAGCCGGCGGCGGCGACTTCGCGCACCAGCTTGAAGCCGGGATCGGAGATCAGAGGTGTGCCGGCATCGGATACCAGCGCGATCGAGGCGCCTTGCGCCAGCTTCTCCAGAATCTTTGGTCGCGCCTGCTCGGCGTTGTGCTCGTGATATTGCTTGAGCTGGCCGGATATCGAATAGCGTTCGGTCAGCCGCCGCGTGATGCGGGTGTCCTCGCAGGCGATGATGTCGCAGCCGGCCAGGGTTTCCAGCGCGCGGATCGTGATGTCGCCGAGGTTGCCGATCGGGGTGGCGACCAGATGCAGCCCGGGCACGGCCTTCGGTGCGGTCAGCAGGTGGCCGGCAACGGCAAATGTCCGCCCAGTCGTGGCCGGGGTGTCTTCGGGCGAGGTCGTGGGGAGAGGTGTTGGGCGCATTCGCGCAATGTAGAGGGAAAAGTGCTGCAGGGGCAGCCCTCTCGGTGCCGTCCAGCCCTGCCCCGGCTGTCGGCAAAGCCATTATGTCGCCGTTCATGTGCCGTATGCAAAATGACTGGTTACAGGGTAGGGCTGCCCATACGTTTTTGTTTTGGTTAACTTATCACCGACAATATAGCCGAATCCGTGCGCCATTTCGACGGCGGCGGGGGATGGCCGACCGTGGTCGGCCGAGAGAAGAGTAGCGATGGCCGATCCGTTTCATCCCAGCACCCCGCGTTCGGGCTCGACCCGGCGGACGGCGCTTGGCTTGCTTTTCGGCACGCCTTTGCTCGGCGCTTGCGCCGGAGTCCAGCAGACGCTGACCAATAATTTCGGTTCCAGCCCCGCGGCGCCCGCCGGTCCGGCGCAGCAGCCGCTCGCGGTCGGCACTGGCCAGGTCAAGGTCGGGCTGATCCTGCCGCTGTCGGCCGCCGGTAATGCCGGCGTTGCCGCGCAATCGATGAAGAACGCCGCCGAACTGGCGCTGGCGGAATTCCAGAATCCCAATATCCAGCTGCTGATCAAGGATGATGCCGGCTCGGCGCAGGGCGCGGGGCAAGGCACCCAGCAGGCGCTCGATGAGGGCTGCGAGATCATTCTCGGGCCGCTGTTTGCGCTGTCGGTACCGTCGACCGCTCAGGCGACCCGCGCCCGCAACGTCTCGGTCATCGCGTTCTCGACCGATGCCAGCGTCGCCGGCCGCGGCGTCTATCTCTTGAGCTTCCTGCCGGAGTCGGACGTCAACCGGATCATCGACTATTCATCGAGCATCGGAAAACGGTCGTTTGCCGCGCTGTTGCCCGACAATGCCTATGGCAACGTCGTGGAGGCCGCGTTCAAGCAGGAGGTCGGCCGCAAAGGCGGCCGGGTGGTCGCGTTTACGAAATATGGCGCCGATCGCGCGGCGGCCGCGCGGACCGTCGCGGCGTCGCTCGGTTCGGCTGACGCGCTGTTCATCGCCGATGACGGCGATTCGGTGGTGGGGATGGCCGATGCGCTGACCGCGGCGGGCGCCAACCTGAAGAACATCCAGCTGCTCGGCACCGGCCTGTGGGACAATCCGCGGGTGTTCGCGAGCCCGAACCTGCAGGGCGGCCTTTATGCCGCGCCGGATCCGGCCGGCTTCCGCAGTTTTTCCGGACGCTACCGCGCCAAATATGGTTCCGACCCGGTGCGAACCGCAACGCTGGCCTATGACGCGGTGGCGCTGGTCGCAGCCCTGGCGCGAACCCAGGGGCAGCAACGGTTTTCACCTGAGGT
>NZ_JAQGJT010000036.1 GCF_028290495.1 Tardiphaga sp. | reverse complement strand
ACCTCCTTGGTGGTAAAGAACGGCTCGAACACCTTGGTCAGGATCTCGGGGCGGATTCCGGCGCCGCTGTCGATCACGGAAATCCGTACGTATTCTCCCGGTGGAAGCAGTTCGGTGGGCGGGTGAGCGCGCTCCGCCCTGATGGTCAGTTCGCCGCCCGACGGCATCGCGTCGCGCGCGTTGATGGCCAGGTTGATCAGCGCCATCTCCATCTGGTTCAGGTCGGCCGTGACAAATCGGGCCTGCTCCTGGACCTCGACCTCGAACCGGATTCCCGTGCCGAGCGATGCGGCCAGCAGCGACTGCACCCCTTCCAGTAACGCGACCACGTCGGTGGCATCCAGATCGAGGCGCTGGTTGCGCGAAAAGGCCAGCAGCTGGCTGGTCAGCTTGGCGCCCTGCTTGCAGGCCCGGCGCGCCACCTCGGCCCGCCCCTTCGCCACCTCGTCGACGGACAACATCAGGATCAGGTCCATGCTGCCCTGGACGACATTGAGCAGGTTATTGAAGTCGTGCGCGATGCCGCCGGTAAGCTGACCGACGGCCTCCATCTTTTGCGATTGGCGCAGCGCCTCTTCTGTGGCCTTGAGTTGTTCGCTGGCGACCTCGCGCTCGCGCGTCTTTTCCTCGACGCGCTGCTCGAGCGTGGCGTTGAGTTCGGCGAGTTTGGCGGCGAGTTCGCGCGCCTCCTCCTCGCTCTTGCGCAGCGCGCGATCGACGTTGACCTCATCCGTCACGTCGGTATGCGCGCCGATTAGGCGCACCGCACGGCCGTCCTCGTCACGCTCGATCACCGACTTCACGGAGATCCAGCGCACTTCGCCGTCGTTCGGGCGAATGATACGGTATTGCGCGCTGTAATCCAGCACACTGCTCTTCACCGCTTCCTTGAACTTCGCCTCGGTGGCTTCGCGGTCGTCTGGATGGATACGACGTACCCAGTCCTCGTGCGTCTCGTTGGCCGCGTCTGGCGACAGCCCGTGCAACGCCAGATATTCCGGCGAGCGGCGGTTACGAAAACCGGTGCGCAGATCGACTTCGAGACCGCCGATGTGTCCGATCTGCTGCACGCGGGCGAGTTCGGCCTCGCGCTCGCCGGCCTTGGCGGCGAGCATGTGATCCGCCGTGACATCGCGGCACACGACCAGCACGCCGCCGACGCCGTCGTTCTCGTCGACAGGGCTGAAGCTGTAGGTCCAGTACACCTGTTCGAGCCGACCGTTCCGCGTCACCGGCACCAGTTGGTCTTCGTGCCAGGTCGCGCCGCCGCCCGACATCACCTGGTCAATCTGCGGGCCGATTACTGGCCAGATTTCCGCCCAGCACTCGCGGCCGCGCTGGCCGAGTGCAGAAGGATGCCGCTCCCTGCCCATCGTCCGGCTGTAGGCGTCATTGTAGAACTGGATCAGTTCCGGTCCCCACCAAAGGAACATCGGGTGATTGGTATTGAGCAGGATGCGAATCGCGGTGCGCAAGCTTTGGGGCCACCGCGCCGGCCCGCCGATCGGCGTTGCATCCCAGTCGAGCGCGCGCATGAGGGCGCCCATCTCGCCGCCGCCGGCAAGAAAATCAGCTGAGATAGAGCGATGGATGTCCAGCATAACGCCGACCGTTAAGGGGCGATGACATTGATTTAACAACGGAGTGGGAGGCTATCCCCCTGCCCCGTCCAGTGCAAATTTCCGACTGGCGAAGGCTGGTTACTTCATCAATCCGGCAGCGGTCAGAGCACGGGTGATGACGGCGTTGATATCCAGTACGCGGTGGCCGGGCGGGTCGCGCGGCGTGAAACGGCCGTCGCTCTCGGCACGGGGCTTGGGCGTGCTGGCAGTGACGATCGCATCGATAGGCACGTCAGCCTTGCGGACCATCACGGTGTTGCCCGGCGCGACTTGCTTGGTGAGGCCGAAGAACTGCGCGATGTGCCAGGACGAAGCGATGCCTGCCTCAAGCAGGAACTTGCCGGCTTCACCATAGGGCTCCTGCTCGCCGGCGATCGCCAGCGGCGTGCCGTGCGCCATGCCGGTGATGGTGTAGGATTCGACGACGGTCTCGCCCTCCGCGTCCCACCACACCTCGCGCGGATAGCCATCGACATCGGCTGCTGACATCGGCGCCGGCGGCAGGCCGTGAACGTTGAGCCATTGCTTGACGACCTCGCCGGCATTGGCCGAGGTCACCGTGCGGTCAGCGCTGCCGTGCCACACCGAGACCTTCGGCCACGGCCCGGTATGCTTCGACGCCTTGCGGACGAGGTCGCCCAGATCATGCGCAGCCTGCGCCGGAGCACGATACATGCCGGTCAGGGCTTCCTGCAGGGTATTGGCGATGCCGAAAGGCAGGCCGGCGATGATCGCGCCGGCAGCGAACACCTCGGGATAGGTCGCGAGCATCACCGAAGTCATGGCGCCGCCCGCGGACAGGCCGGTGACGAAGATACGGCTGCGATCGATATGGTGCGCATCCGCCATATGCTCGATCATCTGCCGGATCGACAGGGCTTCGCCGCTGTCGCGCGCGGTATCTTCCGGGCTGAACCAGTTGAAGCAGGTATTGCCGTTGTTGGAGGATTTTTGCTCCGGCATCAGCAGCGCGAAGCCGTATTTCTCGGCCAGCGTCGACCAGCCCGTGCCGACGTCGTAGCCGGCAGCCTTCTGGGTGCAGCCATGCAGCACCACGACCAGCGCCGGCTTGGGCAGCAACGTGGCAGGCACGTAAGCGAACATTTTGAGGTCGCCGGGATTGCTGCCGAACTCTGTCACTTCGACAATCGGACTTTCGCCGCCGCCCGGAAGCACCCGCGCCAGGTCGACCAAGTCATTGATTTTAGGGAGTTTCGGAAGGTTGCGGAGGAATTCGATATTATCGGCGAGGGACATGGCAGCTCCAGAGTCGTCAATCTTTATAACAGCGTTGCTGACATATGGTTGCTGCACTGCAAAATAAAACGAAATCGGTATTATGTTGCCCGTCAACAAAATGAGAGGCTGCCGGGAATACCGGTCGTCGCAGCATGACTACGCGGGCCTGCAGGGCGTCCCGAGCAGGCCGACCTCACGAAGAAGCCCCGCATGGCTCGCGCCATACGGGGAGTTTGGGGGGAGTCAGAGGAAGACGCGCCTTACTTCTTCATCTCGTCTTTCTTCATCATGCTGTCTTTCTTCATGCCGCCCTTGTGCATGGAAGTCTTATGCGTGGTGCCCTTCGACATGCCCTGGGTCGTCATGCCGTCTTTCGACATCGTGGATTCCGTGCCCATCCTGGTAGAGTCCTGACCGGCAGGGCCGGTGCTCTGGGCAGACGCACCGCCGACCGAGAGGGCAGCAATGGCGGTCGCGCAGATCGCGGAAAGGATGATTTTTCGCATTTTGTCGCTCCTGTTGAAGCCCGCACTATCAACTGGATCTGTCGGGAAACGTTCCGGTTGCCGAATGGCGAAAATGCACCGTCGCAATCTACGCCCAGGATCACGCGATCTGGCCCGATTGCTACCTGGCAATACACACCCGGATGCCTTCCCTCAGCGGAAGCCTACAAGATCGCCGGGCTCGATGCGTGGAACAGGATGAGCCGGTAACAAGGCCTCCGCACATACCACCGTCATCCTGAGGGCGAGCCTCGAAGGATGAATGCTCAACTCCGCGCCCGCGCGCGGCCCATCCTCCGAGGCGCGCAAGAGCGCGCACTTCGGGATGCCGCAAGACGCCCTCAATTCAGCTTCACCACTTCCACGCGCCGGTTTTTCGCGCGGCCGTCATCGGCATCGTTCGAGGCCGCAGGCGCCAGCATGCCGACACCAGCAGCACGGAGGCGCTTGGGGTCGGCGCGGAAACTGGTGGTGAGCGCGGCCACCACGGATTCGGCGCGGCGGCGCGACAGGTCGAGATTGTAGTCGTAGGCGCCCTGGTTGTCGGTATGGCCGACGATCAGCACCGCCAGCCTGGCGTCTGAGGAAAGCAAGCCGGCGATCTCCTGCAGGGTCGGCGCGGATTCCGGTTTCAACTCGGCCTTGCCGGTGTCGAAGAAGATTCCGTACAGCGCCACGCGGCCCGTCGAACCGATGGTCTTGGCCATCTCGTCCGCCTTCACCACCACCATCTTCTGCTCGCGCGGCTTCGGCTCGACGATATGCACCACGGCGACCGTGCGTTCGTTGAACGCCTTGCAGTAGAGATCGTCCTTCACAAGATAGGTTTGCACGGTGACGTAAGCGTCACCGCCAGGCTGCGGGATTTTCGCGGCGAAGAAGCGCTGGTCATCGAGATGCGACGCCATCGCGCATTTTCCGTTGGAAAAATCGCCATCCTTGATTTGCGCTTCGGTAACGAAATACATCAGCAGGCTCATGTCGCCGCCGCCGCCCGCAGCCGAGCGCGTCGGGTCGCCGCCGCAATCATCGCCCTTGCACGCATGGAGCACTTCGCCGCCGGCTGCCTTCACCACATCCTGATAGTTGCGCAGCACTTCGAGCGGCGAGCGGTTCGCCGGCAACAGGTAGGCGATGCGGGTGCGGGCGCCCTCGACTTCCAACTGCTTGATCGGCTTGTAGACCTGATTGTTCATGCGATCGCGGTCGCTGTCGCCGGTCTTTTCCAGCTTCGACAGCGGCACGCTGAAATCGGTGAAGGCGAGGCGTTCGTAGCTGACGATAAAGGAACCGTCATAGCGCTTCAGCAGCGGATTATCCCGCGCATTGGCAATGTCTTTGGTCGGGATCGTGGCGTCGGCGAGCGCGCCGCCTGCGGACAGAACCAGTGCTGCGATCATCAGGATACGGCTGAACATTCCCATGCGTCTCCATTCCAAGGAGCGCACACGATGCCCATTCTGGACCGAGAGACAAGCAAAGCTGTGCGATACCAAATGCCGCGCAGCCATGCACGCCGCGGCTTGAACCTTTCCGGATTAAGCCGCGACTCATAATGCTTTCAGCCCCACGGCCCCTTCGTGCGCGGCGCACCGCCCGACGGGCCACGCGGCGAGACCGTATTTGTGGCGCGCGCCTGCCCGCCAATCTGTCCTGCCAGTTGCTGCAAGGCCGCGATGCGGTTCTGCGTCGAGGGATGCGTCGTGAACAGATTGTCCATGCCGCGGCCAGACAGCGGGTTGATGATGAACATATGCGCTGTGGCCGGCGAACGCTCCGCGTCCTCGTTGGGAATCTGGCGCGCGGCGTTGTCGATCTTGGCGAGCGCCGAAGCCAGCCACATCGGCTGACCGCAGATTCGCGCGCCGAGATCGTCGGCGGCGTATTCACGGGTCCGGCTGATCGCCATCTGCACCAGCATCGCGGCGAGCGGCGCGAGGATCATCATCGCCAGCGAGCCGATGATACCCGGTCCACCATTGTTGCTGCGGTTGCCGCCGAAGAACATGCCGAACTGCGCGACCATCGAGATCGCGCCGGCAATGGTCGCGGTGATGGTCATCAACAGCGTGTCATGGTTCTTCACATGGGCCAGTTCATGCGCAATCACGCCGGCGAGTTCGTCGCGGTTGAGCTGCTGCATCAGACCGGTAGTGACGGCGACCGCGGCATTCTGCGGATTGCGGCCCGTCGCAAAAGCGTTGGGCTGCGGGTTGTCCATCAGATAGACCGCCGGCATCGGCAGGTTGGCGCGCGCGGCGAGATCGGCGACCAGGCGATACAGGTCCGGCGCGCTGCGCGCATCGACCGGCTGCGCGCCGTGCATCGACAGCACCACGCGATCAGAATTCCAGTACGCGAACAGGTTGGTGCCGGCGGCCACCAGCAGCGCCAGCGTCGCGCCCGTGGCCCCGCCGATCAGATAGCCGACGCCCATGAACAAGGCGGTCATGCCGGCCAGCAACATCGCGGTCCTGAAATAGCTCATCGATCTCCTCCCGCCCGCGCGACAACACAGCGGGCGCTCCCTTTAAATGGGGTCGCCGCCGCCTGCCCTGCAAGACGCCGCCGTGCGGCAGCGCGTCGCGGGTTTGGGAGAAGCCGATTATACCTCGCGCAGCTTCCGTGCCGCGGGGACGCTGACGTCGGCGAGCGTGCGCGCATCCTCATTATGGTCGATTGCGACATACTGGCCGTCCCAGTAGGTCAGCGCCGTGGTCGGCGCGGAGGTGATTACGTCGCGTACGCGGCCGATGATGATGGCGTGGGAATGTCGCTCGATCACTTCCTCGACGTCGCAATCGATCGACGCGAGGCTGCCGACCAGTAGCGGCACGCCGGTGGCGCGCGTCACCCATTGCGCGCCGGCAAAGCGCTCAGCGCCCTTCAGCCCGCCCTTGCCGGCGAAACGCTCGGCGAGGTCGAGTTGCTCGGCAGTGAGAATGTTGACACCGAACGCGCCATAGCGTTGCAGCAGCGGCCATGACGACGATTGCCGGTTGACGCTGACCAGCAAGGTCGCAGGCTCCACCGACAGCGACGTCACCGAGGTCACGGTCATGCCGGAAATATCCTTGCCGCGGCCGACGGAAATGACGCTGACGCCGCCAGCCAGCGCGCGCATCGCGCCACGGAATTCGGTGGAAGGGACGTCATGATCGGGCTTGATGTTACGCACGGCGAAATTCATGGAAGCCTCACAGGTCCGTGGCATCGTCACCCACGCCGATCAGGCTGCGCAGGATCGAGCCTTCCAGCGCGGCGAGATCGGCCGAGCCGCGCAGCCGCGGCCGGGCGATGTCAACGTCGATGTCGTGCGCGATGCGGCCGTCCTCGATCACCAGTACGCGGTCGGCCAAGGCAACGGCTTCCGAGACATCGTGGGTAACGAGGATCGAGGTGAACGCCTGGTCGTGCCAGACGCGGCCGAGCAGGCGCTGCATCGAAATGCGCGTCAGCGCGTCCAGCGCACCGAGCGGCTCGTCGAGCGCCAGCACGCGCGGATGGCTGACCAGTGCACGCGCCAGCGCGACGCGCTGCTTCTGGCCGCCGGACAGCACGGCCGGCCACTGTTCGCGCTTGTCGGCGAGACCGACTTCGCCCAACGCCTGTTCAGCGCGCGCCTTGGCGTCGGCGGAAGTGCGGTCGGCGCCGAGGCCGACCTCAACGTTGGAGAGCACGCGTGCCCAGGGCAGCAGGCGAGGCTCCTGAAACATGACGCGGATGTCCTCGGGACGTGTTTCCTCGCCGAAGCTGATGGTGCCGGCGGTCGGTTGATCAAGGCCGGCTATCAGGCGCAGCAAGGTGCTCTTGCCGCAGCCGCTCTGGCCGACGATGGCGACGAACTGGCCGGCGGGAATGTGCAGGTCGACGCCGCGCAGCACCTCGTTCGCGCCGAACGACTTGCGCAGGCCACGGATGGTCAGCGACAGGCCGCGATTCGGATGTACCACATGCCGGCGCTCGGCCAGCGCCTGATCGAACTCCGAGGGAGCTTCGACCAGTTGCGCATCGATATGGGCGAGACGGAGAGACTGATTCATGTTCATTTCCAACTGCTGGTCCAGGTTGCGAGCCAGATTTTTGTTCAAGACGGCAGCGATCACTTCTGGAAGGCGGGGTGCCAGGACAGCGTCAGCCGCTCCAGCACGCGGGAGGCACTGTCGGCGACCTTACCCAGCAGCGCATAGATCAGGATGCTCAGCACGACGATGTCGATCTGCATGAACTCACGCGCCTGCATCGCCATGTAACCAAGGCCCGACGATGCCGCGATGGTTTCGGCCACGATCAGCGTGAGCCACATGATGCCGAGTGCAAAGCGCACGCCGACGAAGATCGACGGCAACGCGCCGGGGAAGATCACGCGTCGAAACAGCTCGCCATTGCTCATACCGTAGATACGCCCCATCTCGATCAGTTGCGGATCGACGGTGCGGATGCCATGCAGCGTGTTGAGATAGATCGGGAAGAACACGCCGAGCGCCACCAGGAACAGCTTGGCGGATTCGTCGATGCCGAACCACAGGATCACCAGCGGGATCAGCGCCAGATGCGGCACGTTGCGCACCATCTGCAGCGTGGTGTCGGTGAGCTTGTTGCTGAGTTCGGAGAGGCCGTTGGCGAGACCAAATGCAAAGCCGATGCTGCCCCCGATCAGAAAGCCGACCGAGGCGCGCCAGAACGACACCCAGATGTTCTGTGCCAGTTCGCCGGACACCAGCAACTTCCAGCCGGCGAGCGCGACATCGGTCGGAGCCGGCATCACCCGCGCCGGCACCAGACCGGCGACGCAGGCGGCCTGCCAGACCAGCAGGATCACCAGCGGCACGATCCACTGCGTCAGGCCGTTGATGCTGGGAAGGCGAAAGCTGCGAACGCGCGGAAGGACTTCAACGATACTCATGATAACTCTCAGGCCTGCTTGGCGAGCGGACGATGCTCATTGGCAATGGTTTCACCGATCGGACCCGTGCGGGTGCGCAACGGCGTGACGTTCTCGTGACTCTGCAGCGACAGCAGCGGGAACACGAGTTCGGCGAAGCGATAGGCTTCCTCGAGATGCGGGTAGCCGGACATGATGAAGGTATCGACACCGACGTCCTGATATTCCTTGATCCTTGCTGCGACTTCCTGCGCACTGCCGACCAGCGCCGTGCCGGCGCCACCACGCACCAGGCCGACGCCAGCCCACAGGTTCGGGCTGATCTCGAGCTTGTCGCGACGACCGCCGTGCAATTGCGCCATGCGCTTCTGGCCGACCGAATCCTGCCGTGCCAGCGTCTTCTGCGCGGCGGCGATGGTATCGTCGGTGACGTATTGAATGAGTTCGTCGGCGGCCTTCCACGCGGCGTCGCTGGTTTCGCGCACCACGACATGGAGGCGAATGCCGAATGACAGCTTGCGGCCGCGCTTGGCGGCGGCGGCTTTTACGCGCGCCACCTTGTCGGCTACGGCGGCCGGCGGCTCGCCCCAGGTCAGGTACTTCTCAACAAGATCGACGGCGACATCGATGCCGGCATCCGACGAGCCGCCGAAGTACAATGGCGGGCGCGGCGATTGCACCGGCGGGAAGATCAGCCGGCCGTCCTCGATCGTGATGTGCTTGCCCTTGACGTTGACCGTCTTGCCGGCGAGCAGATCGCTGTAGACGTTGAGGAACTCGCGGGTCACGGCGTAGCGTTCGTCGTGGTCGAGGAAGATGCCGTCGCCGGCATTCTCTACCGGATCGCCGCCGGTAACGACATTGATCAGCAGGCGGCCGTTGGTGACGCGATCGAGCGTCGCGGTCATCCGCGCAGCGACGCTCGGCGACTGCAGGCCCGGCCGCACGGCGACGAGATAGCGCAGCCGCTCGGTCCACGGTGCGACCGCCGAGGCCACCACCCAGGAATCCTCGCAGGACCGCCCGGTCGGCAGCAGCACGCCGAAATAGCCGAGCTGGTCGGCCGCCTGGGCGACCTGACGCAGATAATTGAAATTGACCTCGCGCGCGCCGTTTGACGTACCGAGATAGTGGCCATCGCCATGCGTCGGCAAGAACCAGAGGACATTGGCTTTGGAAGAATCGCTCATGGCCGGAATTCCTGCTCGGGACGGAAACTAGCGCCGCGACCTCAGAATGATGCGACTTGCAGGATGATGGTGACGGGTGGCTGGGGTGTCGAGGGCCGCAGAAAAATAGCGATGCCCGCACTGCACAGGCCGCGGCTGACGCCGCGTTCCTTTCAAACTTCGGCGATGCCGGAGCATTTTTCTCTGCCGGTCTTGCCGGCCGGTGGAGTGCCCGGCGTTGACACTCTGTTAATGACGATTGGCACGGGTTCCACGGAATCGGTTGCGTGCGTACGTCAATACCGAAATTTCTGCGGTCGGTTTAACCAATACTACAACGGTATTTGCGAGGGTCGGCCCATGCAGAACGCAGATTCCATGGACCCGAATGCCCCGAACCTGTCCGCGAAGCCGGGCATTGGGGGGCTCGACGCCGGCACCGAACTCGCCGTTTTGCGCGAGATCGTTCGCCTGTTGCCAGCCTCCGTGACGGTGCAGAACCAGCATGGCGATTTCCTGCTGGTGAATGACGCCGCTGCCACGCAGTTCAATGCGCCGGCGGAAGATTTCGACAGCGCCCTGCCGCAATGCGACTTCCTGTCCCAGGCACTCAACCACCGCCGCCACACCGCGCTCGACCTGCTGCAATCCGGGCGCTCCGCGACCTTCGAGGAGCGCGTCAGCGACGGCCACACCAAACGCGTGTTCCTGACCAGTCACCGCCCGGTCAATATCGGCCAGCAGGCGCTGCTGCTGTCGAGCGCCAGCGATATCAGCCGGCAGAAGGCGGTCGAAGACGAACTGTTTCGCCGCGCATATTACGACGAACTCACCGACCTGCCTACGCGGCGGGTGATTGAGCAGCACGCCAGCGACATCATTGCGCGCGACCTCAACGGCGAGCCGTTCGCGCTGGCTTTTCTCGACATCGATAATTTCAAGCACATCAACGATTATTACGGTCACCCGATCGGCGATTCGCTGTTGATCGAATTCTCCAAGCGGCTCAGCCTCGATTTGCGCCAGTCCGACATGCTGTCGCGCATCTCCGGCGATGAATTCCTGCTGCTGTTGCATCCGATCCAGAACCAGCAGGAAGTCGCCGAATATCTCGACCTGCTGTTGCAACGGCTGCGCGCGCCGTTCTTCATCGACGGCTCCGAAGTGTTTGCCTCGGCCTCGATCGGCGTCAGCTTGTATCCCGAGCACGGCCGCAGCTACGATGCGCTGCGCCAGAACGCCGATATCGCGATGTACCAGGTCAAGAACGAGACCAAGGGTGCCGCCGTATTCTTCGACGCCAGCATGGAACGCGAAGCGCTGGCGCGGATGGCGACCGAACAGGCGCTGCGGCTGGCGATCATCGACAAGCGGTTCTGCTGCGCGTTCCAGCCCAAGGTCGATATCCGCAGCCACGAGATCAAGGGCATCGAAGCCCTGGTGCGGCTGCGCGACGACAACGGCGTGATCCAGGCGCCCGGCACATTCATCAACTTGGCGGTCGAACTCGGCCTGATCGATGAGCTCACCCATCTGGTGCTGGCGGAGATCATGAAGTCGATCGATCTGATCAACGAGACGTTCGGCGCCGGCGCCACCATCAGCATCAACGTCGCCGCCAAGCAGGCCGGCAATTCTGAATTCATGACGACCTTCGCCAAGGCGCTCGAGGACACTGGCTGCCCGACCCGCTTCATCGTTGAAGTGACGGAAGATGCCTTCGTCGCCAAGACGCACTTCCAGGACGACATCCTGCCGATGTTCCGCCAACTCGGCGTCGGCGTCTCGATCGACGATTTCGGCATCGGCTACTCCTCGCTGTCAGCGCTGGCCGATATCACCGCCGACGAGATCAAGATCGACCGCTCCTTCATCACCGACATCCACAAGCGCCCGCGCAGCCAGGGCATCTTGCGCGCGATCGAATCGCTCAGCGAAGCGCTCGGCATGACCGTGATCGCGGAAGGCGTCGAGACCCACGAGGAACTGGCCTATCTGCAGGGCGCGACACGGATCCGCTACGCCCAGGGTTATTACTTCTCCAAGCCGATCTTCCTCGAGGAGTTGCAGCCGCTCGCGCGGCCGAGCAACGAGGTACGCAACGCGCTATCGACCCGCCCGATGGAAGAAACCCGCCCGGCCTATTCCCGTGCCGGTGCCGGCAGGGGATATTGACGTCGCCCGGCAGACAGCCATGGCGGGGTCAGGAAACCTCGCCATGACGCAGAGAAGCCGGTAGAAGAGCAAAGACGCCTTCAATCCGGAAATATCCCATGCCAGTCCTCCCGTTATTTCTCAACATTCTCTGGATCCTGTTCGGCGGCTTCTGGATGGCGGCGGCATGGCTGCTCGCCGCGGTGCTGATGGCGATCACCATCATCGGCCTGCCATGGGCGCGCGCCGCGTTCAACATTGCCGCCTACACGCTGCTGCCGTTCGGCCAGCGCGCGGTGTCCCGCGAACTCGTGACCGGCCAGCGCGACATCGGCACCGGCGTGCTGGGCCTGATCGGCAATGTCATCTGGTTCGTGCTGGCCGGCTGGTGGCTGGCGATCGGCCATCTCGTCACCGCGGTCGCGCTGGCGATCACTATCGTCGGCATCCCCTTTGCGTGGGCGCACCTCAAGCTCGCCGGCATCGCGCTGTGGCCGATCGGCAAGGTCATCGTGCCGGCGTAAGCCTCTCCGCCATTTGAAAAATCCCGCGAATCACCGAGAACGACGCGAAGCGTTGCGGCGCGTAAGGGGAATTCACGGGTGCGATTCAGGGTCATCGACATCGAAACCACCGGCCTGGCTCCGCCGGCCGAAATCATCGAAATCGGCAGCGTCGACGTCGTCGTGACGAATGACGCCATCACCATCGAGCCGCCGCGCACCCAGCTGTTCCGGCCGCTGCACGGCATCACGCCGGAGACGATGGCCGTCCACCACATCACCGAGCGCGACTTCCAGCCGGATACGCCGGTCTGTTCCGACGCGCTATTGTTTGGACTGATCAACCAGTCGCCCGTGCCAGACGTGCTGGTGGCGCATAATTGCGAGTTCGAGCAGCGCTTCATCTCCGATTTCGCCAGCAACGACTTGCCGTGGATCTGCACGCACAAGATCGCATTGCGGGTCTGGCCGGATGCGCCGCGCCACTCCAACCAGGTGCTGCGCTACTGGCGCGGCCTGGTACTGGACGCCGATCTGGCCATGCCGCCGCATCGCGCCGGCCCCGACGCCTGGGTGACCGCACATCTGCTGGCCGGGCTCCTGGAGGGCGCGTCCGTCGAAGACATGGTGGAATGGACAAGCCAGCCCGGCAAGCTGCCGACCCTCACCTTCGGCAAGCACAAGGGGACCAAATGGCCCGACGTCCCCGCCGACTATCTGCACTGGATGACCCGGCAAAAGGACATGAACGCCGACGCCCTGTTCTGCGCCAACGAGGAAATCACCCGCCGCAACGCCGGCTGAGGCACGGGGAGGTGGCTGGACTGGCTTGGCTCGGCGGAGCGTGGCGAAATCGAACGCCTCCAACGACGGCTTGAGTGCCGCCCCGGGGTCATTTGCAATCCCCCGCCGCCGGACCGTTGCAGCGGCCGCACCAATCGGCTAAATGGACCGCGTGCACCCGTAGCTCAGCTGGATAGAGCGTTGCCCTCCGAAGGCAAAGGTCATAGGTTCGACTCCTATCGGGTGCGCCAGCATAAGACGCTCATATCGTTAGCGTTTTGCTTGGCGCTTAGGCTTCAAGGTTTCCCGCCGAACCCAATCCGTCACAGCCCTGTCACAGCTGTACGGAAAACCAATGCCAACCATTCGAAGAAGAGGCGACAACTGGCAGGCCCAGGTACGCCGCGTGGGATACCCTCCCCTGTCAAAGTCCTTCCCGGCGAAAGCCGACGCCCTTGCTTGGGCGAGGGACAAGGAGCGTTCCATCGACCGGGCAGAGCTGCCCACAGACACCAAGGAGATGAAGCGGCTGACGGTCGCGGACCTGCTGAAGCGTTACGAACAGGAGATCACGCCCCAGAAACGCGGGGCTGTGTTCGAGCGATCCCGCATTCGCCAGATGCTGGCGCACCGAATGTCCCAGACCAGCCTGAGCAATCTGTCCGGGGCGACCGTCACTCAGTATCGCGATGACCGCCTCAAGGTCGTCAAGCCACCGTCAGTTCGGCGAGAACTGGTCATCCTGCGTCATGTGTTTGAGATCGCGATCCGGGAGTGGGGTTTGCCAATCAGACAGAACCCCTTCAAGAGGCTACGCCTGCCGCAGGATTCCCGGCCGCGAGAGCGTCGTTTAGTCGGCGAGGACGAGAGCCAGCTATATGCCGCCTTGAGCGACCGGTCGAGTTGGTACCTTCGCCCCTTCCTTGTGCTGCTGGTCGAGACCGCGATGCGACGCGGCGAACTGCTCGCGATCAGATGGCGAGACATCGATTTTGACGCCTGCACTGTTCAAATTTTGAAGACCAAGAACGGCCATCCTCGCCGAATTCCACTCACGCCCAAGGCTCTTAAAACTCTCCATTCAATGACACGGGATGGTGAAAAGGTCTTCCGCGTGACAGCAAATGCTGTGCGATTAGCATGGGAGCGACTCAGGACGAGAGCTTCTTTAGAAGACCTACGGCTTCACGACCTTCGGCATGAAGCTGTCTCACGATTCTTCGAGGCTGGGCTCTCCGTTCCTGAGGTCGCGCTGATCAGCGGTCATCGTGAGCCTCGAATGCTAGCTCGCTACACGCATCTTCAACCTGAGCTAATTGCCCGCAAGCTGGAAAGAGGCACAGCTCGCGACGAGAGTAATTCTTGAGAGCTTAAACCCCGACAGTTTAGGGAGTTTATGCCTCGGCTCAGCATTCTCCTATTGCAATGCATGCTGCATCTTGGCCGCGTAAGGCGTATTATGACAATGCTTGATTTGAATCAGATCATGCTAAATATGCGTCTTACGTGGTAGAGTTCGGTGAACCAGACTATCATCCGCTACACGCGTTCGTCAGGGCATTATAACGAAGGACTACTTCGTGATTGACTCATTGGATCTAGAAGACGCAGCAAAGACGCTGGCATCAAGCGAGGATTACCGGGTGCTTCGGCGGCTTGTGCTTACAAAAAAGACGAACGAGAAGCTCTCGCGCGAAAAACTCGTTGCCATCGTTCTTGATGTCGAGACTACAGGACTAGACCCGGAATTTGACGAAGTTATTGAGCTTGCGATGATCAAGTTCAATTTCGACCGCAGCGGTCAAATCGGCAAAACGATTGCCACATATCAATCTTTGAACCAACCTCAAATTTCAATCACGCAGTCGATCAGTAGCCTCACCGGCATCACAAATGAAATGGTCGCAGGGAAAAACATCTTAGAGACGGAAGTCGAAACCTTCATCTCAAATGCGGCTATAATTATTGCACACAACGCCGCTTTCGATCGTCCCTTTTGCGAAAAGATATGCCCCGCCTTCACTTCCTATGCTTGGGGCTGTTCCGCTACGGAGATTCCTTGGAGAGATGAGGGGATTTCTGGTTCGCGACTGGAGTACATCGCTCAGAGTTACAATCTGTTTTATGACGCCCATAGAGCTTCGAATGACTGCGAAGCAGTTCTACAGATATTATCCATGCAGATGCCCCGATCACAACAATCGGTCATGGGTGCGCTATTGGAGAGCGCTCGCCGTGTCGAAACTCGCATTTTCGCAACTGGAGCGCCTTTTGAGCTTCGCATTCCTCTCAAAAGACGGGGGTATCGCTGGAATGGTAGTCTAAACCAGTTTCCACGGGCTTGGTGGCGAGACATGGCACCAGCAGACGTAGAGGGTGAACTACTTTTCCTACAGGCACTAGACGCCGGCATTAAACCTCAGACTTGGCCACGAACGGCTCGCGACCGCTTTCGAATTCTTCCAGGCTAGCTGAATCGTGTCATCTTGGGATCAAGTAAAACAAATTCCGATAGACGACGTCGCACAATTGCTTGGCGTGAAGCTTTCTCGTCAAAAAACATCTCGATGCCCGTTCCCAAGCCATAACGACAGTAATCCGTCATTCTCCATCGATCGAAAGCGCAATCTTTGCTATTGCCATGCCTGCGGTGTAGGCGGCTCTGTCATCGACTTTGCGGCGATAGTTACGGGCCGATCGCCGTCAGACGTCGTCTCTTGGCTGAGACGTTCCTTCCACCCTACTGGTATCCCGACTCAGAGCCCCAATTCATTTCATGCGCTGAAAAATGCTGCAAAGCTGAAAGATGATGCCAAAGCTGACTTTCACCCAAACCCCGAAATTTATTCAAGAACGCTATCGTTATGCCCGCAGACACCTGCTGGTCGTGATTATCTTCGCAATCGCAGCATAACCGATAAAACTCAAACGAAGTTCTCTGTAGGGTTCGTACAGGATAGCCGGACTGTAGTCCAACAATTGCTATCAAGTTACAGCGAAGGAGAACTCGTTAAATGCGGGCTACTTTATCCCGGAAAGCGACCGCAATTCATTTTCTCGGACGAGAGTCTGCTATTTCCTTTCTACGTAGACAATGAAGTTGTCTATCTCCAAAGCCGCTCATTGAAAGGTAATGGAAAGCGTTGGATGGGTCTGAATGGGGTTCGCAAGCCAATCTACAATTTAAATGCAATTAGCGGCAGCCGAAAGCTTTACATATGTGAGGGAGTAATGGATGCATTGTCTTCACACGAACTTGGCTACGCCGCCATTGGCTTAATAGGCGCAAACGCAGAGATTCCGCTGAGTGTATTGCGCTCCATTCGGGGCAAGACGATCTATATGGCACCCGACAACGACGAAGCGGGACTCGCGATGGCACGACGGCTTGAAGATACCCTTCGTAAGATGGGAATTCAGCATGTCACTCAGCGGATCACAATCGGCAACGATCTGAACGATTATTTGGTTCATTCACGGAAAAAGAAGTGAGCAGACTCTTCGACTTCCTCATCAGCTCTGAAAATCTGAACTGGGCATGGCGCAAAGCCCGCAGCCTTTATCGGATGGCCGATGGCATATATGACCTCGCTGAGGTTTCGGCGTTCGAGCTGAATCTTGAACAAGAGCTGCGCTCCATACAGCGACGCCTCGCGTCCCAAAGTTATCAACTCGATCCTCTTATATTACTCCCACAACCAAAAAAGCCTGATGATAAGGGCAACCCGCAGATGCGGCAGTCCTTCCATGTAACTGTACGCGACCAAGTCGCGTGGATCGCTATCGTGAATGCAATTGGACCCAAGCTCGACTCCAAGATGCCACCTTGGAGTTACGGGCACCGTCTATATAAAGCTGCGTGGTATGAGACCGCCAACGGCCAGCATAGACTGGAGACAGGCCCTTATAGACATTCTAACGGACAATTATATCGGCGCTTTAAACACAGCTGGCCGCTTTTCCGCAGGCACGTTTCGCTTACAGCGAGAGCTATGACTAACGGGTTAACGAATATAGAACAACTCGATGCGTCGGAGAAAAGCGCACTAAATTTCGCGGAACGCCCAAACTATCTCGAAGCGGGATACTGGCCTAAACACAGCGATCACCGACTTTACTATGCTTCAATCGATCTCGCGAGATTCTACCCCAGCGTCACCCCAAGCGCTATTCTCCGTGGGATTGAAGCTGGCCTTGATAACTTCAATGACGAAGAAGAGCTGAAGACTCTTATAAAGAGAATGCTCTCATTTCATGTTGGACGAAATCACAGCACATCTTTAGGCGACTCTCTCTGCCAGCCGATTACTACGCCTGGCCCATTCGACGGCATTCCAACAGGACTCATGGTCGCCGGCTTCCTATCCAATATTGCGATGCTACCACTGGATCTTGCCACCCACGCGCGGATCCAAGAAAAGCGAGACATCGCGCACTTCCGGTTCGTCGATGATCATGTCATTCTTTCATATAAATTCGATGATCTAATTGAATGGATACGCTCCTATAAATCCGATCTCGCGAGATTTTCGGTAGGCCCCGAAATCTCGAAGGAGAAATACAGCCCTATAGAGCTTGCTTCGATAATAGATGACACAGCTACGGATGAGACATTCCAAGCTGCAAAAGCTGATTGTGAAATCAATGGACTACGCCCTGTGAAATTGATGACGAAGACGCTGGCGTTAGTCTCCGAGCTTGCAGGCGCAGGCTTCGAAGTGATGCCACAGCACGCAAGAGAACAGAAACTCAGCGAGCTTGAATGGTTATTGTTGGCAAATCTACCGGAGGACGAGATACGAGCAGACACTAGAGCGGCATTCGCGGCTGGTCGAATCGCATCGCTGGTGCCGATGTCTTTTGATCACTCTATTGAACTCGTCCAAAGCCACAGAACGCTGGCCGCTTTAGCCAAGTCCAAGAATGTTACTCCCGAAATCTTAGCGGACGCCAAGCGCAATGCGACCAAGAAGAGGATGGAACAGTTTTATTCCGACCGTCGCCGCCTCACGCACTATTTCAAATTAATCCTTCAGGCATTTCATGACCACCCTGATAAGCCGCGACTACTTATACGCGCTCTAGATTATTGCCGCGTTACCGGACATCGCGGCTCGCCAGAGCTTTTGAAGTGGATCGAGTCCGAACTTGAGAACCCCGCTAAGCGACCACTCGCTGTGTACTTAGGCCCGCTCGCTGTTCAAACTATTTCGCGCCACATAGCGACCGCTGCGTTTGATGTATCAGACGTGCAACTGCTAGAAAGGCAACGCCGCGCAGCTCGAAGCTACCTCATGAGTATCTCAGCTCCTGCTACACGACTGTTGCTGAGGCATGTGATAAGCTTGGAAGACAACAAGTTCGCGGGGGTTTCTTCACGCAATGCGTTGGTTGCGGCGGTTTCCTACGCTGGCCATGTCGTCGACAGAAAGCGTTTGAAGGGAAATTTACTACAGCTAGCTCACGCCCTTGAAGCACCTGCACTTACTGCAGCATCATCGGACTGGATCGGTCGGACGGGTTCGCCGATCGGCGTTTGGGCAAATTGGCTCGATACACAACGGTCAGATCGTAATTTTGGGCCGGGCCTCGCGTGGGAAATTACTTGCGCCACCCATGACCCATCTATCCAATTGGATCGCAACAGCCTGAGAAAAAGCCCATTGCAAATGCCAGCTCAGGCATCAGAGTTTTGGAGCAATCACCCTGAATTTTTTTTGAAGTCCGACGCTGGATGGCTACTTGATCAGCAACGATCCGACAACCCGATTAGGATCCACGAAACCACACGGTCTGCAATCTTTCGGAAGCTGATCAGCCACCAGAAAACTCTTGCGGCGTCCAGACGCGTTACTCTCGACGACTGGCTTTCCTCATTAAGCACGCTTCAGCCTGATGATCCTCGCTCAGGCGAATGGACTGCACTTGAGATTGTGCGCCAACTCGTATCGACAGTTCAGATTTTTCCGACGGGTCGAATCGAGCTGCTTGATGAACTGAACCCAACGAACATTTTGCTACCAAAGGAATGGCTTGCACCCAACCCGCCGTCGAACTTTACGTTACGCCGCTGGACTTGGGAGTCGTGGAAGCAGGTCGTGCGCCAAGGAGAACCCAACGTCACGACTGTAAGGTACCCTATTTCTGATTTTCGTAGAGATTTGGCTGAGACTCCTCTCGATCGAGAACAGAACCAGCAATGGCTCAATCGCCTCAGAGGCGTTGGCCTGCTGCTTCTTGGCCTCTGTTGCCAAGACTTTAGGCTGCCAGCCTCTTGGAACATTCGTGGATCAGAGCGAGATATTGGTCGTTTTGTTAAGAAGCGCCTTGAGGACGCGACCATTTCGTCGGGGACACAGGGAATCATTGAGGCTGCATTGCTTTCGCGGAGCGCTGAAACCGCGCTGATTAGATTCTATCCGCAACTATTCTTGGGATCTCGAATTCTAGACAGGGTGAACGATACGGCAAGCGACCCCCCATTGATTACTGATGTAGCGAAGTTGCATTCAGAAATCCTCACTTCCCAAGAGACTCTAGAGCGAGGGCAGATCAGCGTTCTGAACCATGCCCCGCGACAGTTAATTCCGATGAATGTTTTCCAGCTAACGCGCCTAACGGTCTCACTTGATGCAGAATCGGAAGACCCAGAATGACTGACTACGAACAATTCTTGAGGCTTGGAATTGCACAAACCGTCGTTGATGGGGAGAACGCGTGGAAAGACTCGATGCAAATGTCTGCAATTGAGGAACGGGCTGTGATCGCTCAAATTCAACATCAACTTGCATCGATTGCTCAGGATCCAGTACCTGCGAAGGTGGTTCTCTTACCAGAGCTATCTGTTCCCAGAGGCTTTCTACCGCAGCTACAAACTATAGCTGCCCAGATGAACGCCATAATAATTGCCGGCATGGACTTTGATGTCGTCCCCCGCAAGTCCATGACGGTCAGGAATCGTGCGGCGGTAGTTATCCCTAACGCATGGGGCACCGCGAAAAGATCGTCACGATCGACCATACGTTACGTAGGTAAGACCTACGCAGCTTGGGGGGAGCATCAACTCTTACAGCAACACGGCTACAGTTTTCATTCAATTCCAGAAGTTTGGGTTTTTAACGCAGAACGATTCGGCAAGTTTGCAGTGGCTGTATGCTTTGACTTTCTCGATCTCGAACGCGTTGCGATGTATCGACTAGGAATTCAGCACCTTTTCATTCTCGCTTACAACAAGGATCTCCCAACGTTTGACCACGCTGCGGAGGCTCTATCTCGAATGATTTATTGCAATGTTGTCGTTTGTAACACCGGCAGCCATGGCGGGTCACTCGCCGTCTCGCCCTACAGTGGCGTCGGCAGGCGTGTCATATATCGACACGTCGGATCACCTCTCTCGACAAGCCAGACAATATCGCTCCCTGTCGCTGATCTCATTCTAGCGCAGACAAATACATGGCCGGCAGGGCGCGACCGCGTATTCAAAAATCTGCCGCCGGGTTCCGAGCTCGTTCACGACCTGACAATGCAGAATTTCCCAATTCAACAAGCTTGAAAGGCAACGATGTCTCTGCCTTTCCCTTAAGAGGGAGAGGCGAAGACCGACAGAGGCGATAGCTTCGGGCAGCTTAATCGCAGATCGGGAATTACGCCATTCTCCAGGCCAAAGTCCGCGGTCCTGTCGATCCGGGGCAATCCCTCCATACGACGTAGCCAGACACTGGGGTGCCTATCGTCGGCTAATCCTTGGGGGGCACCTACACGGATACTGCGTAGCCAGACTGCCCCTTGGGCAATCCCCCACCATACAGCATAGCCAGACGTTGGACTGCCTATCGCCGGCTCAATCGGGGGCAACCGCCCCCATACTGCGTAGACAAACGCTGGAGCGCCCGTCGCCGGTTGATCTCGGAGGGGGCAATAGGCCCGGATACTGCGTAACCGAACGCCCCCTATGGCCCCCCCCCCTCGCATACGTGAATCAACCACTGCCCACCCAGACTGAGGCGGGTCACCTACACGCATACTGCGTGGCAAGACGGTCCAATCGGCTGCTGGATCGCAGTGAGGGGGGAATCCCCCGCAACTATGAAGACAAGACGCCTTCTGCACCCCATTGGGGGTAAATGCCGGCCATTGCGGCACGAAGGCAGACCTGTCGCGTGTCTCTTTCGCGGTGGGTATTCCCTACGTTTACCAATGACCATCGCCGTGTACGAACCATCTAGGCCAGCAAGCCAGATCGCTCGTTTCGGATCACCCTGCCCATTTCACTACAAAGGAGAACTAACCGCGTGAACCACGCACACCCGGCGAACCGGGTTCACTACCGCGAGCGGTCAACCGACCGTGTCTATAAGAAAGGACATATCCTATCCGTAAGAGTTGATGAAGACATGTTCCAGAAGCTCACCCAACTCAGGAAGCTCTTGGCAACCCGGATCGGCGTTCGCGAGACTACGATGTCAACGGCGCTGGCCTATTGCATCGCAACGGCAAACGCCGCCTGACATCATGACAATCCCCCTCAAAGCCCTAGTCTCTTATTGCGCCTTGAGGGGGTTTATCACCTCGCTGAACACCTCACTCGCAACGGGACGAAATCGGTCCCAATCAACATCAAAGAACATGAACTCCATTACACCAATCATAGAAAGCAATTCCGACTTCTACGCTCCCCTGCCTAACGGCCATTCGGTGCGCCCGTTTGCATTCACGGTACTGCTCCGATATCTGCGTCAGGTACAAGGCATTCCTGAGGACGACCTTCGCTCAGACTTACAAGAAGTCGCTTTTGCCATCGCGGGCGACATTATCGAAGATCGGCCAGTGCAGGAACGCGTGGCGTAGTCGAAAGTGACAAGCCCCTCTTGATGCTCCAATTGCAGCATTTCGAGGGGCTAACCCGCCGTCACGATCCTCCGAATGCCCTTAAGCCCCTATCTCTTATAGCGCCTTAAGGGGGTTTCACCCCAATCACATCCACCTAAATCGGCCCACCTTGCTCGCCAATGCGAGCGAGAGCGTTGGCCTATTGTCATCTGAAACAACAATGCTCAACGAATTCACCAACGCTTACAACGCGGCCATCAAACAGCAGGCAAAACAACGAAATCAAACGGTCACTCCATTCGCCGAACGCGTAGCGAAATCAATCCTTGCAGCGGGTCTTCTTGCCATGGAGGACAACGATCTAGGTATCGCTCAATACAGGGTCGTCTCAGCCCCGACCGGAAGCGGCAAAAGCAGCTACGCCCAAGCCTTAATCAAGGCGTACATCGAGATAGTCCCGGATGCATCGATCTTGTATCTGGTCGAGACCCGCCTACAAGCCGAGAAAATTTATCGAAGCATGTCCGACCTGATCGGTGTAGAACACGTAGCAGTCTGGACGGTCGCGCACGATGTCGGGACATCGCCGGAGACCGCTAAACGAGATCATCGTTTTCAGCCACGCCATCATTTCTCAGTTGATGATCTATGCAATTACCCTGTCCTGATCGTCACACCGGGATTTTACACCGGCCCCCGCGCGAGCAAGGCAATCATTTATCAAGGAAAGCCTCGCCAACTCACCTTCCTTGACGAACGACCCAATGCTGTCAGCATCTATGATGTCGATACGGGTCTTATCAAAATCGTCCGGGATAGGTTGGCAGAGCAGCATACATCGGCTTCGGATGTTGTCACTCGGCTGACCCAATTGCACGACTATCTCGAAGCGATTTGGCGCTCAGCATCGAGCAAGTCGGCCTTTGATGTCCTACCCTTTGATCCGAGCCTAGATATCGGCTGGTTCGCTTCATCTCACACTGCGAAATACAGCTCGTCGCCCAACGAACAAATCAAGACCGTGTTCGGGTTCGCTCGCGCATTGGCACATGGTTTCGCGTTCCTCTCCCGCTATGACGCCATAGCCAATGGTGCGCGATTCATCGGCTACGATATGAACATGCCGCCGACGCCCGGAATGATCATTCTTGATGCGACGGCAGACATTGACGGATTATCACTGATCGCCAAAAATCGAAGTGTCGTTGACGTCCCCCAAGTCGATTACAGTAATCTTGCCATTACGCATATCGATCCTGAGCCGCTGCGATCGACCGGCAAGAAGAAGCACCGAAAGCTATCTGAGGTAGTCAAGAAGGCTGAATGGGCGCAGCCCTATGCCGATTGGATACGAGAAACAGTCAAGCTTCATACCCAACCCGGCGAGCAAGTGCTTGTCGTCGTTCACAAGGCGCTGCTCGACCACGAATACTTGCCCGCCAATCACACCTTCAAAGACCCGTATGTACTGGACGGTCGCTTTGTTTGCTTCGCGCATTGGGGAACAGGCATCGGCTCAAACGAATGGAGGAATGCACCAGCGGTCTTTCTATTCGGGGAGTTTCATAAGCCAAGGCGAGCAACGGTTGCTACCGGCCTTGGTTGGGGAGAGCAACAAGCAACGCTAAGCAGTCTTTCGCCCTACCAAGCCTGGAATCGGAAAGGGGGACCATTCATCGCTTTAAAAGATGGAGACCTCTGCCGATGGATGAAACAAATGGCGATGAGAGGCAACGCGAGAAATATCGATGCAAATGGTGTCTGCGGCGTTCAACGTCTTTATGTCACAGGCGAGCTTGATCGTTTGGTCTGTCACACGGACCTGATGTTTCCCGGCGCGACACTCAGACTGGATCGTCCTGAGACGCGTTTTCAGTTCAAGGGAACGGATACGCTCGTAGCCCTACTCCTTTCTGATGAAGAAGATTTCCTGAGTACAGCATACGTCAAGCAACGGACGGGCGTCGATCTGCAGAAGAACCGGACCCGATACCTCATGAAGCCGGAAGTCCAAGCAGCCGTGCTGCACGGACGCTGGGATCACATACCGGGAGCAGGTCGGGGCAGAATGGGCGGTTTTATGCGGTTGCCGCCCGATTCGCCGATAGCGGATCAATCGGCCATTCGGCTGACGAGCGATGTCCTGCCAAGTTTTGAGGACGCAGACACCTAACTTAGATTTCAAGAAAAAATGCGAGAGGCCAGCGTCTCACCGGCGCTGGCGCTTTTCCCCCGTTGGGCCTTGGCACAGTTGTGTCACAGTGAAGTGTGACAGACGCGATCTCCCCGCTCTGACCAGACTAACAAACTCTTTTCGTGATCCATATCGCATGCTACTGTCGTGGCGTGTAACGGATTGGTTCTCAAAGAGAAAACGGAAGCCGAACCGATTCTGTGATCGCATCTAACCAGACGCACCCGTAGCTCAGCTGGATAGAGCGTTGCCCTCCGAAGGCAAAGGTCATAGGTTCGACTCCTATCGGGTGCGCCAGCATTTTTAATGGATTAGGTGCCTTATCCGTCGCTTAGCTTTTCGAGGGGTAAGCATTGGGTAAGCGCCGCGCTCCCATTTCCCGCCGTTTAAAACGCATGACGCGCCTTCCGCGATAGAATTGCGTTCGTGCGCTGTTGGTTGCATCGCTAAGCTCATGGCCTTTACCGATCTAGGGAAGGAACCCGTGGCAACAGCGCAGCTTTGCTGCCGATCTCATTTTTCAACGAATTTGAGAAGCTCCGATTATTCACCTAATACGCCGTCATCTTCCTCTGCGTCACTGGATTGATCGTTCAGCCGCTTGATCGCCTGTGACCGCTCCAACGTCACCTGCCGATGGAAGGACTATCGCGCCGATGGCCGCGACCGCCAGAAGCTCATGACACTCTCGACCGGCGAGTTCATCCGCAGATTCCTGGTCCACATCCTGCCGCTCGGCTTCCACCGCATCCGTCACTACGGCCTGCTCGCCAGCGGCACGCGCCAACAACATTGCCCGAGCCCGCCGTTTGCTCGACGTGCCTGTGACTCAGCCCGAGGCCGCCAATGCCAACGGCGCCGAGGCTGCCGAACCCACGCCTCCCGCGGTTTCCTCCCTTGGAGGTTTGCGGAAGTGATAGCGCGATGCCGTGATGTCCGCATCAGATCAATGAAACGAACCTTCAAAGTGTCATCGGAGATTGGCTGCGTACCAATAACTGAAATGGTTTGGATTTAATGCGACGTTTGCTGATCGATATCAGAACTGCCCCGGTCCGCGCCGCGGCAGTCGGAAGTTCGCAATTTTGTTCTGAATGGTGAAGATTTGGCGTTCGGGAGAGGATGAGCTGGGCACTGCTATGTCATTACTGCGCCTACTGAGTTCTGAAATCACCCCGGATGCGAGGTGCGCTTTCCGACGTTTCCAGCCCCTCAACCTATACCGATGCGCGCTTTGGCTCGGTCGCAAACGGGCTGAGCCCCAGCCAGGTCTGCATGGTGCGAGCGATGTCTCTGTCTCCAGTTAGCGCCAGCTTCCCGTGCTCCTTTTCGACGGTCGTAAGTCCCATCCAGATCGCTGTCATTGTGCGGAGGTCCGTCGACACATAAAGGTCAACATCGAATCCCGGATCGGACCAGCAGAGATCCACGTCGCCACGGGGTTCGACAACCAGCCACCAGAACCGCTTCGATACCGGTAGTTCAGGATACAGAAACTGTATCACCGTGCGCCGGTCGGGCAGCGGCGACGGGTTCAGGTTGCGCCGCATGTCCCACATGAGCAAGGACGGGTCGAGATTCTTGAGAGACTGCCTCGCCTCGATCCATTTCTGCCCCCAGAAGCCCATTGCCTCGACGACAGGGCGGAGGTCTTTGCCGGATTCCGTCATGCGATATTCGAAGACGCCCTTTTCGAACCTGAGCTCCTTCCGTTCGATGACGCCAGCCGCTTCAAGCTCCTTGAGCCGTTGAGACAAAAGCGTCGGCGACATCTTTGGGACGCCGCGACGCAAATCGTTAAAGCGCGTCGTTCCCGCGACCAGCTCGCGAAGCAGCACCATGGTCCAGCGCGAGCACAGCAGCTCGGCGGCCATGGCGACGGGACAGAATTGCTTGTATCCGGGCTGCGCCATTTTCTTCGGCCCTCCCATCGTTTGTAGCGAGATCATAGGCGCTAAGCCGCCACGCAACCAGTACAGAAGCTGTACCGGCCCGATACAGTTCTTGGACTGGAGCGTTCAAGCGTTCTTCTGCCAGGCTGTGGCCAGGTCGCGGGACAATCCTGTGCCCAACAACTCTGACCACAGGAGACCAAGCCAATGACGGCTTACGTAATCGCGGACATCAAGGTGACGGACGACAAGTGGGTGCCGGCATATGCAGCTTCGGTGCACGATCTCGTGCACAAGCACGGTGGCAAGTATCTGTCACGCAGCGGAAACGTGAAGACACTTGAGGGCGAGCCTCTGGATACCACCCTCATCGCGCTTATGGCGTTTCCATCAGCGGCGGCGGCCGAGGCTTTCGTCGCCGATCCCAAATATGCGCCTCTCGTCGCAGCCCGCCGGAGCGGCAGTGAAAGCCGTTTCCAAATGATCGACGACACCGATCTAGCTGGAACAATTCCTTACCTGCCCAAAGGATGAAGTACGTCGTGCGGTGCGACGCAATCCGCGTCGATCCAGCCACGGATTGCGCCGCTCGTAGAACGGTGTGCATTATTTGAGGGGCTCCTGTTCAGCTTCAGCAGCCCCCCAACCGCGACGGGCGCTTGGCGGCCTTTCGGAAGATAAGATAGTCGGCGACGATGCGGCGGTGACACCACCATCAATCCGCTTCCGAACACATGATGGCGGAGCGCCGTTGGCATCCCTCGTCGAGCCTATGCTCGAGATCGGCGTGAAATTGCTCCGAAAGCGCATAGTCGGCGTAGTTGCGGAATCTCTCATTCTTCCAGAAGCCATGGATGCCCTGAGGCAAGATGCGGGCCTTTTCGCGAAGGCCGCCGCCACATGCCCATACGAAACGCCGAAGAACACGAGAGCTTCAGGAAGCGTCGCCGTGTAGAGCTGCGGATTGCCTCCGGACATCGGGATTTTTCGAATGGCCGCGACAAGTCGGGCGTGAAAATAAATATCACAAAGAAATCATGGAGAAAATGGCGCGCCATTCAGAGCAAAACTACGAGCTCATATGTTATTGAAGTCTCCATGTATTCTCATAGCTGTTGGGCGCGGGGTGAGCCAGGCATACTACGTCTGCTTTTCGCCGCTAATTGCTGACATCTCGCCTTCTGCATATCGGGCAAGTAGCTCGCAGAGCCGGCTGCTAATTAATCGTTTCTAAGTACAAGCTAGAATCGAAATAATCCGTGGCCGGCATTGCCCTCGTCACGCCAGCTTCCGCCATGAAGAAATCGCTGACTTGCTGCAGCCATTTTGTAACCATGCCATCGGCATAAAGCCGTTTCCATTCCCGTGACGAGAACATCTTTTGCGCCTTAAGCGCCTCTGCGATGTCGGCAATCGAGGCCTGCTGGTAGTGCCGCTGCTGGAGAGACCCGGCTACGGCCTTGGGATTGCGCACCATGTGGTCGTTCGCCACCGCCCAGCCGCGGATGATCCGCTGCAGCACATCCTTGTTCGCCGCGTAGTAGTCATGGCGCGCGACCCAGCCGCCGACCACCGCCGACTGCGGATAGAAGGCGGAGGCATCCACCAGCTTGATGGCATCAGGAAGTTTGTCACGGACGCTCAGGTTAAAGGGCACCCACAGCGCGACGGCAGGCACCTCGCCGGCAATGAATGCGCCGACAGCTTGCGGCATGCTGCTGTTGACCACCTGAACATCGGCGAGTCCAAGGCCGTTGGCGCGCAAGGCGCGGTCGAGAAAGATATGCGCCGTGGTCCTGGCCGTCGTCGCGATGCGCTTACCGCGGAGGTCCGCGAAGGACTTGACTCCAAGATCCGGGCGCACCCAAAGCTGCGCGGTGGCGATCTCGATATCGTTAATCAGAAAGCCGCGACCGGCGCCGAGCGCGAGATGGTTCGAAATCACCCCACCGGCCGACACCATGTCCACCTCTCCCCGCGCCAAGGCCTCAAACAGTTCGGGCCCGGTACTGCGCTCGACGAGCCCGAAATCGATGCCCTGCTTGTCGAACGAGCCAAGATCGAGGCCGGTAAATATCTGGCCATCGACGGCGACGACATGGAGATACCCCAGCCGGACACGTGTTCGCGCCTGCGCGACCGCAGGAGATGCAAAGGCGACGCCTGCGGCAAGCCCACCAGCCAGCACCTGACGCCTGTCAGAAGGACGGAGCACCCGCGTCATTGCATCGCTCCGCTGGCCACAAGACGCAGCTCCTGCAACTCCACGCGAAGCCGTTCCGCATGGTATTGCGCAACGCCGTCGCCGGGATACTGGGCAAGAAAGTCGGTAACCCGTACGAGTGCTGCGGCCGGCTGATCCTGCCGGATCGCGGCATAGACGATTTCCCAGCGCTGGCAGAAGGCGTGCTCCGAAGCTCCATCTGCCTCGCAACGCAGTTCAAATATCCGCACGGCCTCCGCAAAGCCCTTCGGCTTGATCTCGTCGACGCTGCGGAAAGCGAAGCATCCTTCGACGCGCTCTTTTACGGCGGCACTGACCAGCACCTGCGTCCCATAGTTTTTGTTGAGCCCTTCCAGGCGCGCGGCGAGGTTAACGGTGGCGCCGAGCGCAGTGTAGTTCATGCGGTCGGAGGAGCCGACATTACCGACGACGGCGTCGCCCGCATGCAGGCCAAAGCGGGTATCATAGGCAGGCCATCCGTCGCCGCGGAACTGTTCGTTCAGATCTCTGTTGCGTTTGACGCAGGCAAGCACCGCTTCGCAGGCATGGGCGACATGATCGGGATCGTCATCAGGCGCGTTCCAGAACGCCATCACGGCATCGCCGATGAATTTATCGATCGTCCCCTGATGGTTCATAATAACCTCGGACAGCGCCGCGAAATAGCGCGACGTGAAGATCATGACTTCGGATGGATCCGCCTTTTCCGTCTTGGCGGTGAAATCGGCGACATCGGTGAACAACACGGTGACTTCCCGCCGCGTTCCTCCGAGCTCAATCGATGCTCCGGACTCAATGAGTTGTCGCACGATCGGCCGCGGCACAAAGCTTGAGAAATTGCGGATCGCCGTCCGCATCGTGAATACCGACAGGCCGAGTTCGTTGATCTCATTGATGACCGAATGCAAGCGCGGGCGATCCGTGAGCCGAAAATGTTGAATCTCGTCGGTTTGGTGGGCGATGTTTCGCAGCGACCGCGCGAGCATCGAGCCAAGCCAGATCGCGAGCGGCAGCATGCCGAGAACAAAACCAAGAGCCAGTATAAACAAGCCACGGCGCTCCGAAACAATCTTTGCGAAAAACTCGTCGAGCGGCGCGATCACTGCGAGCTTGATACCGGCATTGCCCGCCGTCTCGATGCCGTGGAAGGCGGCGACATAGGTTCGTCCCACATCGTCCGTAAAAAACTGCTGAGACGCGCCGCCCTTTCGCCACATCTCAATCGCCTGCGAAAGACCGGCCAACTTGATCGCGCTTATCGGCGGCAGATCATCGCCTCGCTCGGGAATTTCCTCCATCAGCCGATTCATCTCGGGATGGCCAACAATCCGCGCGGAATCGTCGAATAGAAAGGCAAGTCCGGAGCTACCGAGCCTTTGCTCGTCCAGCATCACCTCGAGGCGATTGAGCAGGAGATCGGATGCCACCACACCGCGGCGGCCCTCCTTCAGCACGGTGCGCAAAGTGTAGCCGGGCTGGCTGGTCGCAAAGAACACATACGGCCCCGTCAGCAGCGTCTTCTCGTCCTTGAAGGCCTCGACGTACCAGGGCCGCTGACGAGGATCATAGGTAGCGGGCCCCTTGGTTTCAGCAACCTGGATCAGATTATCCGAGAGGAAAAGTGTGACTGGTGGAGACAGCGTGCTACCCGTGCGCGAAATAATGACCACGCGGAACGCGGCATCCTCATCCACGCCGAGGCTTGCACGGAAAGCCGGCTTGGCGCGGTCGATTACATCCATTTCAAGAAATGAGCCATCCTCATAGCCGACATAGAGATTGAATATCTGCGGATTGTTGCGCAGCATCGAGGCCATCAGGCCGTAGAGCCGCGAATTATCTTCGATTTCGGCCGATTGGATCGATGGAAGGCCGGCGAGAATTTCGAGGCTGTCGCGCACGTTTCGGAACTTTGAATCGATCCGGTCGGCGCCGAGCTGGGCCACCTTGTCGATGAAAGTGCTTGCCGCCGTCTGCGTGATCACGGAGAGACGGCTGAAGCTGAGATAGACCAGCGTCAATCCGACAAACAGCACCACCGCCACGAACAGCGTGACGATGGACGTGCGAAACCCGATACGAAGTGGGCGCCGCTCTGCTGGACGCTTGCTGGTCATCTCTTTACTCAAAACGGATTGACGTAGTTCAGGATCGCGATCTGTCTCAACAGCACCTTGCGGATGATATGCGTCGCCTTGACATGATCGGTGAAGATCGCAGCTTCGCCCACACTTCCGGCAGGCAACAGCGCCGCAATCCCAGCATCGTCGGGCTTCACGCGGGCAACGAACGACGCGGACTGGATTGCTTTCGGCATCACGGCGACGCCCGACGTCTGGGCCTGCCCCGTGGCGACAGCCTGCAGAATACTTTCCACCCGCCCCGTATAGACTTTTCCCGGGAGGAACTTGAACGTCACCTCGACCGGCTGCCCGGCTCGCAGATACCGCGCATCGTTCTGCGCGATTTCGACGCCGACAATCGTATCCGACGTATCGATGAAGGCCATCACCGGCGTCAGCGGCAGGTTTGCCACCCACGCGCCCTTGCGCAGCGCAAGGTTGGTCACATAGCCATCGGCCGGCGCGCGCACGATGGTCTTGTCCAGATTCCATCGCGCGCTGTCGCGCTGCGCATTCAGCTGATCGACCTCCGATTGCCGCTGCTCAACATCGAAGCCGCGCCCGGCGTCACGCTCAAACAACTGCGTCATCTGTGCGAGGCGCATGTCCGATAATTTCAGCTGCGCTTCGATCCCCTTGACCTGCGCCTCGTAAGGCACCGGGTCGATCCTGAACAGCACGTCGCCGGCCTTGAGCGGGGTGTTGGCGGCGACCGGCACGTCGATCACCTCGCCGGCAACGTCGGGGACGATGGAGACCGCGTGGCGGACCACCAGCGCAGGTCCCTGCGGGGCGCCCCATCCCATCGGAATGAACAGCAACAGGTTCAAAAGCAGGAGGACAATGAAAGGAGAGCATTTCCACAAGAGATTGAAACGAACGATGCCGGTTCGCACAAGCACGAACAACAGGACCAGATAAACCGCCATGATCGCGATCATCATGACTGCTGCTCCCTCTTGCTCGAGGCAGGCACATCAACATAGGCCCAGATCAGCGCGACCGGCCAGAGCGCAAAGCCGCAGATCAGGGTGACCCAGCCCGCTATCATCACCGCCTCGGCCCACGGATGCCCGCGCGTCTTGGCGATATGCCCCGGCAACCAGCCAGCGATGCAGAACACACCGACAATGCAGGCGACCAGGATGACCAACACGATCCAAGCAAAGATGTCGTAGCCGCTCATTTCAGTCCCTTTAGCTGGCGGGCTGCGGTTCCGGGAATTTCCACTTGCCGCTGAGGATTTCGGCGCGCGGACGATAGAGCCGCACGGCGTAGTTCCATTCCTTCATGATCGGCAGACAGTTCGGAATCTTGCCATCGCAGCCACCGAACTGGATAGCGATTGATCCATCGGCGTTCTTCTTGCCCGTGATGCTGTTGATGGAATACGTATTGTAGGGATTCTTTTCGTAGTAGCCGTCTGCATTGTAGAGGCTGACCGACCAGAACGCATCGACCGGAACCTCCTTGACAGAGAGTTTGTAGACGGTCGTTCCGTCATTTTTCGATGGGGTGATGTTGAGATAGATCGCATCCTTGTCTGGATTGCCGCCCCAGGCCGCAGCGGTTCCGATCAGATGGCGCACAGGATCGACTTCGCTCTTTTTGCCGAATGCCTTCTTGAAATCAGGGATCGTCGACGCGAGGACGAGCAGCGCGTCGCGCATCTTCTTCTGGCTAGCCTGGTCCCAGTTCGCAGCTTCAAATTTGCCGATTTCCTTCTGAGTGATCTTGATCGCGTCCTGCAACGCGTGAACCTGCTCTATATCTTTCGGATTCGCTGGATCGACGAGTGTCCGGATCGCAACCGCGACATACCGCGTGCCGGCATTGTCTTTTGTCAGTGTGTAGCTGCCCTTGCCGTAAACCACTTCCGGCACGTAGTGATCCTCATTGATAACCTGCATCGACATGAAGCGTTTCCCTGCGTCGGGCAGCGTGACGGTCACCGGCCCCGCATCGAGATCGAATACAGCGGAGGAATAAAGCGTATCGCGGTTAAGCCGAATAACCGTCTGGTCGTCGATCCGCGCCGGCTCGCGGCGATGCAGAAATTTTCCGATACCGCTGTCTTTCACTATGCGGCTGAAATAGAGATCGGACTCGGCCCGCTTGAAATTGTCCACCGTGACGGGCACGGAGCCGCCCGCTGGCGATTGTGCCTGCGCCGCACTGATTGCGGCAGAAGCCAGCGCCGAAGCGAGAAGAATGGAGAGAGTTTTCATGACGTCGTTCCCTTTCTTTGTTCAGCTTGCCCGCGTAAGCGGCGGCGCCTTCCATTTCCCGTTCAGCGCGTCTGTCTTCGGCCAATAAAGCCGCATCACCGCGAAGAACGGTCCCCTCGGCGCGGGCAGCCAATTGGCCTCCTTGTCCGCGCCGGGGGACTCGTTCTGAACATAGAGCGTGATGCCGCCATCGGCGTCGCGCTTCAAGCCCGGCAGCATCGGCGAGTTGATTAGATAGCGATTGAGCTTGTTGGCGTAGAGCAGGCTCGCCGG
Organism: Tardiphaga sp.; assembly: GCF_028290495.1. GTDB lineage: Bacteria > Pseudomonadota > Alphaproteobacteria > Rhizobiales > Xanthobacteraceae > Tardiphaga. The sequence goes on along the minus strand of NZ_JAQGJT010000036.1, from coordinate 32,161 downwards.
CAGCTCGTACATGGTGAACGACCAGAACGCATTGACCGACGGCAACTGTCCCGGGGGAAAACGCAGCGTGTAGCGGTTCGCGCCGTCGAGCTTCTGCTTCCCCACATCGATGAAATAGGCCGGGTACATAGCCTCCTGCTTGGCGTTGCCGTAGATACCGAGGATAGCGGCAGACATCCGGGCCATGTAGTCGTTCTTCAGCGCCGCGCGCGTTCCAAACGCGTCGCCGCTGGACTTCTTGCCGGTGTCGAGCTGTGTCTCCTTGTATTCGGCGAACGTCTTCCAGGCGTCCGCCATGCCTTCTTCCAGCGCCTTGCGCATCTCGGGGGACAGCGTGTTTGCGTCGAAAGGCTTACCGGCGCCTACGCCGATCTTCGCAAAGCGCGTCATCAGCGCCGTCTCCGAGGGATGCGTCGGGCAGAACCGGAGAATGAAATTCAGCACATTGAAAAATTGCAGCGACGTGCGCTCCTGCTCGACCGTCAGCGGCTTGACGAAATCGACGGCGGGCGCGGCGGCAGGCGCCGGTGTGCCGAGGAATTGCGAGAGCGCTTGCACCTTGTAGCCCGCTTGAACCTTTTTCACGTTCTCGATGTCGGCGGGATTGAAGAGCTGGGTGCGGTAGAGCACGAAGACGAAATCGGTCTCGGACCGGATCACGGCCTTGACGCCCTTCGGCGTCTTGCCCTTCCACTTCGGCCCGGCGAGAAGATAGCTGCCCGCGCCGTTGCCAGTCGCGCGGCTGCCGACATAGGCGAAATCGAACGTATACATGTCGATGAATTGCAGCGAATAGTAGCGGCTCTTCTCGACAGAAGGTACAGTGAACACCACGGGTTCGGCGCGCAGGTCCGCGCCGACATAAGAATATGGTGTGTCGGAGTTTGGCGTCTGGATCGACTTGTCGTCCGGCGTATACACCCGCGCGTTGTTAAACAGCGTGTTCCAGTTCGCCTTGTATTCCGGACCGCCACGATCCACGAAATATGAATGCTGGACGCGGTAGCTATCCACGAGCGGGAAGCCGTAGATCGTCGCCTCCTTGGCAATGGCGCGAGCCTCCTCCTTTGACAGCGTGGCCGCTCGGGCGGCGGTCGGTATCGGCAAATGTCCAGACACGGCGAGCACCAAGGCTGCCGAGCCGAGCAACGCGGTTCGCCGCGTCATCTCATGTTTAGAAGAGTCTTTATGCAACGCCTCTAAAATCGGCTTCATTGGCCTTCGCCTCCTTGGGGAAATACCGTCTTCCAGTCCTGCTTCATATCCACGACGGTCCAGCTTTTTACTTTCGCCTCCTCCCATGCATTATCGAGCTTGCCTATCTTCGATTGCCGGTCATAGGCGTATTCGCGCGTGGCATCGGTATGATGCACGATGCCGGCGAACCGCGCGCCGCTGCCCGCCATGGTCCACTGCAGCATCTGATGGTCGCCATCAGAATTTCCGAAGGCGAGGATCGGACGGCGGCCGATTATCATGTTGATGCCGGCAGGTTTCCCCGGCCCGTCGTCGATGAACTGCACCTTGGTCGTCTTCAGCAGCGATGGCTTGCCCGCGGCGTCGAGCTGATATTTCGTGACGCCGGTTGAGCCGACCACCTGCTCGGGCGGAATGCCGTAGGCCTTTTCGGCCCACACCCGCATGAACTCGACGCCGCCGCCGGATACGATGAACGTCTTGAAGCCGTTGGCGCGAAGGTAAGTCAGCAATTCGACCATCGGCTGATAGATCAGTTCGCTATACGGCCGGTTGAAGCGTGGATGTTTTGCGGTCGTGAGCCAGTCGGCGACGGACTTCGCGAAGTCATCCGTGGTCATGCCGCTATGCGCCGCGGCCACCAGTGTCAGCAGGCCCTTCTCTCCTTGCTCCGCCAGCGCCTTCCTGTCGCCGGCGAGAAACGCCTTGAACGGCTGCTGCTGCTTCCATTCGGGATGATGCGCCGCCATCGCCTTGACGCGGTCGAGCGCAAAGGCAGCCTGGAAATAGATCGGCTGCTCGCACCAAAGCGTGCCGTCATTGTCGAACACAGCAATGCGTTCGGCGGGCGGCACGAAATCCGCGCCGCCTTGCGTGGTCACTTTTGCGACGAAATCGGTGATGGATTTCTTTACTGCGCCATCGTTCCACAAAGGCAGCGGATCGGTCTGTGAAAAAGCGTGTTGGCTCAAGAACACGCAAAGCGAACCGGCGATAAGCGAAGCTGAGACACAACGGCGGAAGAAGCGATTTATTTTTCCAGTCATCGATAGACCTCACTCGATCGAAAGCCTTTAAAAAAAGGAGCCGGCTGGCACGACACCAGCCGGCAACCCTGTGGCCGCATCTACTTCTCGAGGCCACGAGCCTTGAACGACTGGTCGATCACCTTGTCCACCTGCTTTCGGACACCTTCGATATTGAAGCTCGCGGGCCGCTGACTGGGCGGATACTCCGCGAATGTCTGAAGGAAATCCGCCGCCTTCAGTTGCCCTTTCACCAACAGATAATCGTTCTTGGCGAACCAGTCGTAGTATTGATCAGAGACAATGTCCGCGCGCTCATACGGATCCATCCGGAGGTTGAATAGCTTCGGCACCCGCAAGGTCGTGAAGGGATTGGCCCACACGACCAGCCCGCCGGGCATACGCTGTTCGGAAAAAACGATCTTCCAGTCGTCATACCGCATCGCCACAAGATCGGCATCGTCGTTGAAGTAGTAGAATTCGGTACGCGCACTCTTCGGCGACTTTCCCGTCAGATAATCGAGCTGGTTGTAGCCGTCGAGATGGTTCTTGAACGTGGTGGAATTGCCTGCCGGCTGCCATCCTTTCAGCAGCCGGTCCTTGACGTCCGCGTCACCGGCGGCCGCCAGCAGCGTCGGAAACCAGTCCAGCCCCGAGACCATTCCATTGGAGACATCGCCTGCCTTGATCTTGCCGGGCCAGCGGACCATCGCCGGGACGCGGAACGCGCCTTCCCAGTTGGTGTCCTTTTCGCTACGAAATGGCGTCGTTGCGGCATCGGGCCACGACCACTGGTTGGGGCCATTGTCGGTCGTGTAGACGACAATCGTGTTCTCGGCGATGCCGAGGTCGTCGAGCGCTTTCAGGAGCTTTCCGACGTGGCCGTCATGCTCGACCATGCCGTCGGCGTATTCGTTGCCGACCATGCCGCTCTGTCCGCGCATCGACTGGCGCACATGCGTGAAGGCATGCATGCGCGTCGCGTTCATCCAGGTGAAGAACGGTTTGTCGGACTTTGTCTGTCGCGTCATGAAATCGATCGCCGCAGCTGTCGTCTCGTCGTCGATCGTTTCCATGCGCTTCTTGTTCAGCGGTCCGGTGTCCTCGATCTTGCCGCCGGCAACACTACGGATGACGCCGCGCGGATTATAGAGCTTGAGGAAAGCCGGATCGTCCTTCGGCCAATAAGGCTGCTCGGGCTCTTCCTCGGCGTTGAGATGATACAGGTTGCCGAAGAACTCATCGAAGCCGTGATTGGTCGGCAGATACTCATCGAGATCGCCGAGGTGATTCTTGCCGAATTGTCCGGTCGCATAACCCAGCGGCTTGAGCGCCTGGGCAATGGTGATATCTCCCTTCTGGAGGCCGACGGCGACGCCGGGAATGCCGACCTTCGACAAGCCGGTACGGAGACAGCTTTGGCCGGTGATGAAGGTTGACCTGCCGGCAGTGCAACTGTTCTCCGCATAATAGTCGGTGAACATCATGCCTTCCTTCGCAATGCGGTCGATGTTCGGCGTCTTGTAGCCGACGACGCCGAACGAATAGGCGCTGATATTGGTCTGGCCGACGTCATCGCCGAAGATAACGAGGATGTTGGGCTTGCGCCCCGACGGAGCACTTGTCGTCGCGGGCGCGGCTTTCTGGTTCTGAGCCGCCGCGGGTGCTGTCATCGCCGCCATTGCCACCAGCGCCGACGAGCCGAGCAGAATATTCCGGCGGCTGAGGGCGTGGTTATCGGCCTCGCTCGAAGGGGCTTCGAGTTTATCTCGGTCGTTCGCACTGCTCGTCATTCTTCTCTCCTTTTTTTTTACAAGAAAGTTGAAGTCACTGCGTGGCGAGTTTCCTTGTCACACAGCGGAATCCGACGTGACTGGTGGAGGTGTCGATGGGCTCGGCGTGGCGCGCGGCCGGGCGATAGCGGCGGCAATAATTTGGCGCGCAGAGGTGCGAGCCGCCTTTAAGCACCTTGCGGGGAATTCTAATGTTGGGCTGGCAGGAATCGTAACTTTGATCTTCGAGGCCGCCGCGCGGATTTTCAGGAATGCAGCAGGCCTTCGGTGCATCGGCTTCGTTCTTCGGTGAGTACCAGTCGCTGGTCCATTCCCAGACGTTGCCGATCATGTCGTGAACACCGTAACCGTTCGGCGGAAAAGCCGTCACCGGCGAAGTGCGCTCAAAGCCATCCTGACCGAGATTTTGCAGCGGGAATTCGCCTTGCCAGGTGTTGGCCAAATGCGTCCCACCCGGCGTGAACTCATCGCCCCAGGCGAATTCGGCGCCATCGAGGCCGCCGCGTGCGGCAAACTCCCATTCGGCTTCGGTCGGCAAATCCTTGCCGGTCCATTTTGCGTAAGCGAGCGCATCCGGATACGAAACGTGCACGACAGGGTGATTGTCGTGCACGTTGATGTTGGTCTTTGGACCGTAGGGATGCCGCCAGTCGGCGCCCTTCATGAAGGACCACCATTCTGCCCAATTGCGCAGATCGACCGGCTGACGCGGCGACGTGAACACCAGCGAACCGGCGTACAGCATGTGCGGCAGCGCGCCGGGATAGTCCTTCGGATCGGGTGGAATTTCGGCGAGGGTCACATGGCCCGTGGCCCGGACGAATTCCTTGAACTGCCTGTTCGTCACCGGAGTCCGGTCAATCCAGAAGCCATCGACGGTCACGCGATGGCTTGGCGCTTCTTCCGGATAATGACGGTCCGACCCCATGCGGAACGTCCCGCCCGGAATCCACATCATCCCGTCCGTTCGTAGATCGTCCGCTGGTTGATTGCTTCGCTCGATGTCCGCCCGCAACATCGCCTCCCCCAAAGTCCTACTATCGGCAAACGTCCCAGAACCCCTGCCTCTGACTTGGGTCGGTGTAGTACCAGCAATAGCCGGGAGCCGGCGGCGCTCCAGCCCACGCGACCGCTGTCGCTGCTGTTACGAAACCGATGGCCGCACCTGCTGCGATCGCGCCGCCCGGCGGCCACCTGTACCAGCCGGGACGCACCCAGCGCCCCGGCCTGCCGACTGGACGCACGCCGGGCCGAACCACAGTGGAACGCCGCACGACCGCGCCGCCGCGCGGACCGACAACGGCGCGGCTTCTGCGCACAACGACGACTTTTTCGATGAGATCGCCTTGATTCGTATAGTGATAAGGAGAGCCAGGACCCGCGGGCACCGCATGGGCGGGTGACCCGGTCAGGGTCAATACGCCCAGAATGAAAGCACTCACGCACGCGACGTTGCGAAGGCCTTGCGACGTGTCAGCGTGGCGGCGTGGCAGAATCGTTCTCGATTTCATGGCCCCAACCTTTCTGATCTCCCTCGGCTGCCAGCTTCTTTGGCAATGACGGCAGCTCTGTTTGTTTCTCGACTCTCTCCCTTGTCAAAGCCGCGATGACAAAACCAGTCCGTCGCCCGCACTGCGGACGCCATACTCCTTGCGGCTAAGGCATGCGAACTTAGTCGAAGACTTCCCCTCTGTGATGTGCAGTTTGTGCCAAAAATCGTCGCACTTAGGAAAGCATTGCTGCCCTTTGTAAAAATGTCCGCGCTTTTGTTTTAACTACACTTTTCATCGAAATCTCGAGGCGCCATCGCTTTGGGCGCCGAACAAGTCAGCTGCAAAATGGGGTTGTGCCTCTTTCGCACTTCCGCATAAACTAATTTTGATTTGCGACGATGCCTTTGGTGGGGACCCGCGATGCAATCCAGATCAAGTGCGTTATTTGGTGTGTGCGTCTCGTTAATGTGCAGTCTGGTGGTAAGCAACGCGAGAGCCGCTGAAGGCGGCTTCGGTGTTTATTTGCTTGGCGCGCGCGGCCCCGGCGCCGGCTTCACCCCGCCATCCGGCGTCTATTTCGAAGATGACACCTATTTTTATTCAGGAAAGATCGGTGGCGGCCGCGCGCTTCCAACCGGCGGCTTGCTCGTTGCAAATGTGAGCGCCCAAAGTTGGTTCAATCTTCCAACAACGTTGTGGGTAACGCCTGCAAAAATTCTGGGCGGCGATCTCGCGTTCTCGGCGACCATTCCGACTTTCGGCGCGCCGCGCGTCAACGCTAACTTGCTGGTGAATTCACCTCGCTTCGGGCCCGTTGGCCTCAACGTGACCGATGACAATACCAATCTGAGCGATTTCCAGCTTGGCTCGTTCATCGGATGGCATTCGGGAAATTTTCACTGGCAACTCGGTGTCAGCGGCATCATCCCGTCAGGCAGCTATGTCGCGGGGCAATTGTCCAACGCCTCGCTTAATCGTCCCGCGGTCGACGCCTTCGGCACGTTGACATGGCTTGATCCGACGCTCGGTCTCGACCTGTCCGTCGCCGCCGGATTCACCTTCAACCAGCGCAACACCGCGACGGACTACCAAAGTGGAAATGAGTTTCACCTCGAATGGGCGGCTACGAAGTATCTTACCAAGGAGTTCACCATCGGCCTTGTTGGCTACTACTATCAGCAATTGACTGCCGACACCGGCACCGGCGCCATGCTGGGCGCATTTGAAGGTCAAGTCGTCGCGCTCGGCGGATCGATCGGATACACGTTCGAGGTCAACAAGATTCCGCTCGCGACCCGTATCAAGGTCTATCGGGAGTTCAGCGCGGTCAACCGCATGGAAGGCACTGCCGGCTATTTTTCAATCTCGGTGCCGTTGAGTGCAGCGATGGCGCAGCCGATGCCGTCGCCGATGAAGGCAAAATACTAAGAGGAAAAACGGACCGAAAGGCGGAGTGATGCCGCCCTCCGGAAGTATCGGAAATAGATATTAACGAGAACTGACTTCTCTTCCAAGGCGCCGCAGAAGATTGCGTTGTGAATGGCCGCATCTGCGGCCGCCGGAGCAGAAAGCTACTCCATTCGAATCAGCTTCGTTTGTTTGCCGCCATCGCCGTGAGGCAGAAGGGTCAGATTTTCGAAATGAGCGAGTCGATTGCAGTCACCAAAGCCCATGTGGATAGCTTCGAGGGATTTCACAAAGCGGTCTACGGCTCCCATGTCGATGTCGTGCAGCTCCAGCGAGGCAAGCTCCGCGGAACGCTCACGCATATCGGCATCGGCGGCTTCTCGCTCAGCATTGGCTCTTTCTCGCACGGGATCCGCGCTCAGAGGATCGCGAGCGACAACCACTTGATTGTCGGCATGCTCCTTAGCGCCGCAGCCGCGGTGACGCACTGGTCGTACGACATGAATCCGGGCGACGTTCTCGTTATTCCGCCCGGAGTGGAGCATGACGGCCGTTTCTTCGGTGGCTCGTCCTATGCAGCCATGCGTTTCGACCCGGCCGACATCGCCTCGACTTTCGAGGGAGATTCGCGCCTCAGCGATCCTGCGACCTGGATGGAAAAGAACCGTTTCAGGGCAAATCCGCGCACCGGAGCAGAGTCAATTCGGCGGCTGAATAGAATTATTGAAGGGCTTCTCGTGGAAAGCAGTTCGTGTTCACCGCGGGTCACGGACTTCTGGCGACGTTCGATGGTCGACGCATTTGCCACAAGCGTCATGCATGCTCTTCCGCCCGACGACCCGGGGTGGGTACCCTCTGCCGGACGCCTGGTCCGCGATGTTGAGGCCTATATTGCCGCCGGTCACGAGGGACCGGTCCACATTTCGGAGATCTGCGCACAGTTTGGGGTTTCGCGCCGAAGCCTGTACCGCGCCTTCGACGAAGTCCTCGGCATGGGACCCGTAACATTCCTGCGGCAGAAGCGGTTGTGCGCCGTTCACTCCGTGCTGCAAAAAAGCGATCCAAGACGAACCACGGTGACGCAGGTTGCTATGACGCAAGGTTTTATCGAGTTGGGGCGCTTTGCCTATTACTACCACATGCTGTTTGGAGAACGTCCGTCCGAGACGCTCGGCGCCCGCCCCGTTAAGCGGTCGCTCGCAGCGGCACGACATTACGAGCTTCCAGCAAACCCATAGGCTTCAGAATTTTCTTCACAACACTATCAGAAGCGTGGAGCAATACCGTACCACGCTATGAACGTCGCGAGACGCCATTCAACCTTCCTTATTGAGAATAAAACAGCGAACAACCATGGGGCGCTCATTGGCGCCTCACGGCGCAAAGCCGCTCCCACATCGCATGCGGGTCAATTCAGTTTCGCAACTGCGGCGAACAGCGCGAGGTTGAGCCGTTTGAGATCGTTGTTCACCGGCTCAGGCTGAGACGAGAATTTCGCGACGACCACTTCGGCGGCGGGGTCCACATATAGGTATTGCCCGTGGATACCGAGAGCGAAAAACGCGCCGCTCGCGTTGCCGGTCTGGTACCACTTGTTCCGGTATCGGCCATCAGGCAGCCAGTCGACGAATTTTCCTGCGCGCCAGGCCTCAATGGAGCCATTCGCGATGGTGTCCGATACCCATTCCTGCGAGAGGATCCTGCGTCCATCGACGACACCGCCCAGCCGCATCATCTCGCCTATGCGGGCGAAGTCGCGTGGAGTCATGCAAAAGCCTCCGCCGGTCCGGGCCGCGCCCGTTGCGTCGACCGTGATGTAGCTGTCCTGCCGCATGCCTAGCGGTTGCCAAAGGCGCGTGGCGACGACGTCGACGAAGCGCTGGCCCGCAGCGCGTTCGATCACTAGGCCCAGCACGTCCGAATTCGGCGAACAGTAATGAAACGGGCCGCCATGTTCGCCGGAGCCCTTTTGCAGCGTAGCGAGGAAAGCCATGAGTGAGTCCGGAGTGTCTCCCGGCACTGACGGCTCGAGCAGGCCGGCGCGGCGGTACCGCGCGAAATCGCCGCGGGGATCCTGATACGTCTCTTCGAAGTCGAGGCTCACCCGCATGTCGAGGACATCGCGGATGCGCGCGCCCGAATAGGCGGATGAATCGAGTTCTGGAACATAGTGCGAGACAGTCTCGTCGAGATCGATCAGACCATCGCCATGTAGAATGCCTGCGACGACTGCCGTCACCGACTTGCTGGCGGAAAACAGGATGTGCCGGGATTGCGAGGTGAAATTCGGCGCATGGTAGTCGGCGATCACACGACCGGATTTCATAACGACAAGGGCATCTGTCGAGGTCTTGTGAAGAGCCTCTCGGATCGTCGCTGTTTCAACACCCATGGAGAATGTCCTGTCGAGCAGATCTCCCGGATCGACGGAAGGGACCTCCGCCATTCCGGGCGTAGCCGCGATGCGCGCCGTTGGAATGAGTTCGGAGACGTGGCGGAATGCCCAGACATTCCACGGAGCCTGGCGCCAGTTTCCCAACCGGACGTCGCTTCGTGCAAATCCGTATGCGGATTCGAAGGCCGACGATTTTGCTTGGTCTGTCATGAAATCAGCTTCTCGCATGCCGTTGTTCGGGCGGCGCCGGCGAACCGGCGGCCGTGGAGTTAATGCTGTTTGGACCCGACGAACTTGGTCGTCCCTCCGACGAGGCAGCCGACGGGCGTCTCGCCGGCGAAGCCCAGACGGACCCCGATCTCGGACAGGGCCCCGAGGTTCCGGCCTTGCAGCACGGTGATGCGTCCGCTGTCGGCTTTGACGAGGCCGTTCTTCAACAGGCCGAATGCAAGAGCTGCCGCCGCGATGCCCGTTGCGGCGTCTTCCGGATAGCCGGACGACTTGGGAAATTGCCTGGCTTCGAAACGGCGTTCGGTCTGGCTCTCGACAGCATAGGGATAGAGGCCTGTCGACCCGATGCTATCGCAGCATTTTTCAGTCGTCGGCATGGACGTTTGAAGCTCGTTCAACCGATCGACGCTCTTCATCGGGATGAGGGTCTTCACGCGCGATGTGACGGCATTCTGGAGCGGAAGATCGAGCAGGTCTTCGCGGGAGATGCGAAGTGCCGTCAGAACTGAATTTTCCTGTTCTCGCGTGAGGTCGACGACCTTGCCGACGGGTTGGGTGATTTCAACATAAGGGTCCTCGGACCGGGCCATGTCGACGAAGCCAGTCACCGGCCCGCTGCGGGTGTCGATGCGGACCTGTCCGGACCGCAGTCGCCCGGTCGTCGCCAGCGTCCACAGCGCGCCGATCGTGGCGTGACCACACATCTCCATTTCATGGCGGGGAACCCAGAAGCGGAAGATGTAGTCGGCATCGCCACTCCTGGCCGGCATGACGAAGCCGGATTCATGCCCGTAATCGGCGGCGATGCCCTGCATGTCGGCTTCGGAGAGTGCTGCGGCATCAACGACGATGGGGCAGGGATTACCGCCGGCACCGTTGTGCGTGAAGACGTTCACTAACTTGATATCGGTCATCTTTACTCTCCTGCCCGTCGCAGGAGAGTAAAGACAGGATCGGTCTATTCGCGCGACCCGACGGGCCTTAATGCTTGTCGGATCGGGCCATTCTGCGCGCGTCGGTCGGCGTGATCCCGGCTACGCGCCGCATCATCCGGGCGAGGGCCGAGCCGGATTCCAGGCCGACCCGCCAGGCGACCTCGCCGACGGGCAGATCGGTTGTGCTCAGCAGCTCGCGCGCGCGGCCGATCCGTTCGCGCTCATGGTATTCACCGATCGTCATGCCGGTCTTCTCGCGAAAAAGACGGGTGATATGGCGTCGGGACAGGCCGAAGACGTCGGCGATCAGATCGAGAGAGAGGTCGGTCGAGACGCTGTTCGAGATGTAAGATTTCACATTGGAGACGAGCGCGCCGCCATGCGTTCCCGGCGTGGATGCCGAGAGTTGCTCGCCGCGTTCGACTTGGCTCAGGCAGTTGATGAGCAATGCGGCCACCAGATGCCCCCGAGCCGACAGCGTCGCCAGATCGGATTGTTCAGAGGCCTGGCAGAGGGCGAGAAGAGACCGCATCTCGGACGATATCGCGAAGAACGTGGGGGCGCCGAGCTTGGCCCGGACCCGACTCAGGGAGCCGAGGCGCGCCTCGATTCCGGCCAATTGGTCGTCAGTGGCATAGATGGCCAGATGGTCGTGGCCGGTGCGGCGGGCAGCCGTCTGGTGAGACAGGGTCTTGGGCACGACGACGAAGCGGTCTTCGCTCAACCAGGTGCCGGTCTTTCGGGTCTCGTCACGAAAGTCGACCGCGCCCACGCGGGGCAGCAGGATCATCAGGCAGTCATGCCAATGCCACGGCATGTAGTAGTCGTCACCGCCGCCGACTAAGGCGAGCTGATCGCCATCGGCCGCGATGATCCGGGCATCCGCCGACGTGTCGCGAAGCGTCTGAATGGATCGGAGCATCGTTCAGCCTAGCATCTGACATTCCCTTGGCAAGCAGCCGAACCGGGGCTCCGCCTGCCCTGCTTCGGCGGCCGCATTCAAGCGATAAATTATATATGCATTTCAATCACATACGAGTTCGCAGTTTTGTTCTGAATGACGCGCCAGCTCTCAGATTTCCCATGAAACCCAATAACTTCATGCAAATCATGGCTTTGCCTGCTGCACTGGTGGTAGCAGCGCGGGAGCATATTGGTGCGAGCGCCTGTGGGTTTGATCAAGGACAGGCAGGGGGCATATCCGAGCCCGTGCGGCCCCGGTCACCCACCTTGCCCGGAAGCTGGGCCTCAATCCTCAGCCACTGTGCTTCGCTCAACTCATACCGCTTGATGCCCATCATATGCTCCATGCAAAACACGGAACTTTATGAATCGGACATCAACACATTTGGGAATCCCAAATGTCGATCGGCCCGAAGTTCAACACGTAAAATAGCCGACGAAGACCGACGCGAATCGCGTCACGCGACAACTACGGCGCGGACTTCACCACGCGTAGCGTAGCCGCGCGGTGCCAGCGTAGGTCTGCGAGCGTTCAGCGAACTCGCCCTCGAACTTCGCCATCACCGAGATGCCGTTGCCGAACCGCCATTCCACGCCCGCCGTCGTCAGAGCAAGATCGCGAGCCGGCGTTGCGCCGTTGACCGCGAAACTCGCCATCGGAAGGCTGATGAAACTGACGTTCAGCCGCGGGTCGCTGACCTCGTCATGCGCCCATGCGGCCTTGCCGAACACGCTGAACACGCTGCCGCCGGCTGCGAGCCAGGTCTTGTCGATCCGGCCACCCAGTTCGGTGCGCACGGCCGTTGCCGTGCGTGCCTCGTAGTTGAGTGCGAACTGCGCAGAACCTGCGATTGCGGTTTCGCCGTAGGACGGTGTTCGGAAGCCCTGCACCTGGACCGCCGCATACGGGGTTACGTTGACCGCCACAGGAATCGCGATGCGGTAGCCGCCTTCGACGCGCCCGCCGAAATTCTGGGCGTTAAAATCTGCCTGCAACGTGTCGGTGCCTGCAACAGTCACGGTGCGGGAGGCCGAGGTCCAGTAATTGCCGTAGGACGCAGCGCCCGAGACGTAGGCCGCGCCGAAATTGTGCGTGCCATACAGACCTGCCAGGAACACATCGCTGCGGCCATTGCCAAGACCGCCCGCCAGCGACCATGCCGTCGCGCCACCGGCCAGCGAGAAGCCAAGCCGCGTGTCGGATGAGAGGCGATAATCGGCGCCCGCGGCAACGCCACCGGCATTGGACCGAACATCATGGCTGCCGACGGTGACGGCATCACCGCTGGTCTTGTTGCTGCCCCCGAAGGCAGCCCCCCAGACATTCCACCGCGACGTGGCGTTCGCCTGCTGCGACGGCGCCTTGGACGTCATGGCGTAAGCCGATGCGATCGAGGGCGGCAGGTTTGCAGTCGCGACGGAGCGCTCCGGCGCATATCCCATCACACCGCCATTGCCGCCATCGACGCCGCCGCGACTGCCCGCAGTCGGATCGGTCAGCACCGACAGATACAGGTTCATCAACTGCACGCCGCCCTGTTGCGCGCCTGTCGCAACTTCGCCGGAGGCCAGCGTCAGCGCCGCCGCCGTCATCCCGCCAAAGGCCATCGGAATGCCTCCGTTGGTGTTGAAGGAATTGACGAGCGCATTACCGACCGCCTGCTGATTGCGGTTGAGACCACTTCCGGGAGGCGGGACGAAGTTCAGCGCCAGACCGAGATAGACGTTGTTGGCGTCATAACTGAGCGTGGTATGGAAGTTCGCCGGCAGGTTGGTGGCTATCACCGTCGGATCGAAGGTCCCCGATCGGCCATCGGTCGTGGTCAGGATCGTGTAGCGCTTGTTGATATAGCTGCCGTTGGCGAACACGGCATTCACCGTCGCGCCGCTGTCGATCGTCACGATGCCGGGCGAAGTGTGTCCAGCGATCACCTTGGCAAAGGATGCCGTCGATGGATCGATCATCACGCTGTAGATGGCGCCGGACTGGAACGCGAGCGAGCCTTCGATAGTTGTAAAGCTACCCGCCGTGCCATCACCGGGCTTGAAAGTGCCGCCGCTGTAAATTGTGACGAAAGGCGGATCGATAATGCCGGTTCCCGTCAGCGTGGCGCCATCGTACACGCCCACCGACGAGGTGCCAGTGATCGTTCCCCGCACATCGAGCGTGCCGCCGTACACGATGGTGTCGCCGCTATAGCTGTTCGTGCCCAGCAGCGTCGTCGTGCCATCCATCGTGGTCAGGCTGGCGGTGCCGCCGAGATCCTTGATGGTGCCGCCGTTTGCGAAGATCGAGGCGTTCAGACCACCGTTCTGAATCGTGCCGCCGTAGAGATTCACGCTGGATTGCGTCTGGGTAGTGGTGCCGAGATCCAGCGTGCCACCAAAGACGGTCGTCGTACTGGTTGCATCTCCCAGCGTGCCGGCACCGGAAAGCTTCAGCGTGCCGTCGTACATGACCGTACCGCCGGAATAGGTATTGGCGGCGGTGAAGATGATCGCGTCTGCCCCGTATTTGCTGATTGTTCCGCTTCCGGTGATGACGTTACGGATATCCGTACCGCCCGACAGGCCGGGTGCACCATACAGCCACAAATCTGCGCCACTCCCGACATTGATGTTGCCGGACAATTGCGACATCGGGCCGGTAAAGCGCAAAGCATTCCGGCCAGCCGTGAAGTTGATGGCGTTCGCCCGTGTCGTGGAATCGCCGTTCATGCCGCCGGCGATACCGCCGCCCGCGAGCATCGTGACGTCCATCGACGCGCCCTCCAGGCCAGCCCCGCCGAGACCCGCGACGCCGCCATTCGAGCCTGCAGCACCGCCGTTGCCGCCCAATACCGTGCCGCTGATCATCAACTGCGCGGGAAAGTATGAGGTGTTCGAGAAATACAGCCCGACACCGCCGTTTCCACCGTTGCCGGCAAACGCGCCTCCAGCACCGCCGTTGCCGCCGGTTACCGCACCGTCGATCATGAACTGCGGACGGTCGGCACTGTTCGCGAAGAACACTCCAATGCCGCCGCTGCCGCCGCTGCCACCGCTCAAGGGCGCGCCGAAGTAACCGTCACCGCCAGCACCACCATTGCCGCCCGTCACACCGACCGACAACGTGTCCGTCAGGTACGAACCAGATCCGACGACGACGGCGCCATAGCCACCGGCCCCGCCGCCCCCGGCGGTAGGTCTAACCCAGGATGGACCTGCATTGGCCAAGCCTCCGTTGCCGCCATCGCCGCCCTTGACAGCCGATGTCGGCAAGACGCTGCCGACAAAGCCATGCCCGCCGCCACCACCACCGCTTCCAGAACCATCGTTGTCTGTCGTGCCATCACTGCCGTTAGCTCCAGGAGCAGGACCTCCCGCTCCTCCCGGCGTGCCGTCGGCGGTCGTGCCGCCTTGCCCGCCGGTCGCTCCAGCGCCGCCGCCGCCGCCGCCGCAGCAATCCGGACCGCCTTCGCCGTCGTCTCCGCTCACTCCGGGGCTTGTCTGGTCGCTGCCTCCCCTCGCACCATCCAGAAAAACTCCGTCTCCGTTTCTGTCCGAGACTCCCGATGCGCCGCCCCCGGCGAATGCCGGCGCCGTGAGTGCCATTAGCGCGGCGCCAGAAAGCCAATACCGGCGCAGCGCGCGGCGCATCGTCCTGCTGGGGGCCTTCGCAGACGCGGACCTTCCGCTGCAACAATCAGTATCCGAACACACCAGATGATTCACAAAAGCCAACGCACGCCCCTTAACTGCTTGACGTCGCTCCACCAAATCCGGCGAAACGATTTCAGCTC
Source organism: Tardiphaga sp. (assembly GCF_028290495.1). Lineage (GTDB taxonomy): Bacteria > Pseudomonadota > Alphaproteobacteria > Rhizobiales > Xanthobacteraceae > Tardiphaga. Next base: position 16,940 of record NZ_JAQGJT010000036.1, on the reverse strand, counting down.
CTCACAACACGCGGACGCGAATCGCGCCGTCGCCCCTCCCAAGGGATGGCAAACCGCCGAACTATGTGTCAAATTCATGGAACTCAATTATCAATGAGAAAAATGCATTGTGATTACGCTGAGGCATATCGAGATCGTCGCAACGCTGGAGCGCCATCGCCATTTCGGGCGCGCGGCCGAAGCGCTGGGCATCACCCAATCCGCCCTCACGCGCGCACTCCAGGCGCTTGAGGCGGAACTGGACGCCCGGCTGTTTGACCGCGGGACGGGCGCTCCCGAGCCGACGATGTTTGGCAAAATTCTGCTGGAGTGGGGCCAGCCGGTCGCGCGCAGCATGGACAACCTCAACCGCGAGATCCGTCTGGCGAAGGGACTCGAGGTCGGTGAGCTGACAATCGTTGCCGGGACCTTTCCGTCGGAGCTTTGGGTGCCTCAGGCGCTCGGACGGCTCGCCATGGAATTTCCGAACGTCCGCTGCCGCCTGCGCTCAAGCGAAAGCCGCCGCGCCGTGAAAGACGTCCTGAACAGCACTGCCGACATTGCGGTTGGCGACCTCGTCGAAGTGCGAGGGCTCGATGAGCTCGCCTTCGAAAAGCTGATCACCGTCAACGTGGCGTTGTTCTGCCGGCCCGGTCATCCCCTGCTGCGACGCAACGTGATCGGAGAGACGGATCTTGCGGACTATCCGCTGGCCGGCCCTCGTCCGTCACACTACTCGTCTGACGTCATGGACAGCGTCGGTGACAATCGCGCGTTGACCGTGCCGAAGTCCGGCGGCTTCGTCCCGCGAATTTGGGTCGAGAGTTTTGCTGCCATGCGCGAGGCCGTGATCGCCAGCGACGCGATCAGCTGGGCGCCGATCCCGCTACTGGAACCCTATTGGCACCGAGGCGAACTCGCTCACCTTGTGATGAATCCAACGCCGATCGACATCGAATTCGGCATCATCACCCAGCGTCATCGTACGCCATCGCCCGCGATGGCGGCCTTCATCAAGATCATTTCGGAGATTGTCGCGAACGAGCCGACGCCTCGGAAACTGACCGGCACGTAAAATCATCGCAAACCACACCGCGCGCTCGCCCAACGAGTCGAAGTCGACGCGCAAGAACTTCGCATCATGGGTTCGAGAAGCGAACTGCTGCGCACGCTCGTCGCCGCTTCAAACGCAAAAACGGCGGGTTTTGGCGTGCCGGTTCTGTACCGAATTGGCGCGCCATTTAAATCCGTAATTTAGCCGTTCGCGAACTGCGCTCGGCCTTCTCGGGAAAAGCGCCGGGCCTTCACGGCGCCGTCTTCGAGCCGGTGGCGAGCGAGCGCTGCACCATGATGGTGTCGGCCCAGCGGCCGTGCCGAAAGGCCACGCCCGGCAGAAAGCCGACCCTGGCGAATCCGAACTTGTCGTGCAGTCCGAGCGAGGCGGCGTTGTCGGCGTCGATATAACCGATGATCTGCCGGAAGCCTGCCGCGGCGCAGACATCGATCAGCTCGCGCATCAGGCGCTGCCCAATGCCCCGCCCGACGTGGTCGTGATGGATATAGATCGAGTGCTTCACCGTGTAGCGGTAGGCCGGCCGTTTGCGGAACAGCACAACATAGGCATAGCCGACGACTTCGCCGTCCCGCGTCGCCACGAGGTGCGGGAAGCGGCGGCTGCGCAGGTTCTTGCGGCGGTCGCGCAGATCGTCCGCCTGCGGCGTCTCGGCATCGCTGACGCCTTCGTCGATACCCAGACGGATGTGGCGACGATAGATCGCCAGCATCGGTTCGACATCGCTGTCGCGCGATGGCCGCACGACGATCGGAAGGTCGTACTCGCTCGGGATTCGGACTTCCATAGGCGCTTCGCTATTCGCTGACCACGTAGGTGTAAAGCCGGATCAGCCCATTGGCATCGACCTTGCGGTAGACGCCCTGAATCTCGACCTCGAAGCCGGGGAAGGTGTTGAAGCAGGCCTGGAACATCTTGAGGTAATCGAGCATCGGCTGCGCGCGTTCGCTGAGCCGCTCGCCGGGCACGATGGTGGCGATGCCGGGCGGATAGACCACAAAGGGCGTGGTCGCGATGCGGCCGGCGATCTCGTCGATCGGCAAGTAATCGACATCGTTACGCACCAGCACGCGCGCTGCGTCGTGCGGGGACATTGCGATGTCCGGCAGGTGCTCCGACAGAAATTGCTTCGCCTGCAGCGCGCTGACATCGGCCTTGCGGAAGAAGCGATGCATCTCGCCGCACAGATCGCGCAACCGGACGCCGGCATAGCGTGCCGGCCGGCGCCGCGCGAATTCCGGGATGGCATCTTCGAGCAGCGCGTTCTCGTCGTGCAATTTCTTGAAGGCGACAAGGCCCGATATCAGCGTGCCGGCCTTGCTGGCCTCGACGCCCGGCGTCAGCAAAAAGAGCAGCGAATTGAGGTCGTTCTTTTCCGGCACGATACGGTTCTCGCGCAGAAACTGCGCGACCACCGGCGCGGGGATGCCGTGTTCGGTGTAGCCGCCCGTGGCGCGGTCAAAGCCCGGCGTCAGCAGCGTCAGCTTGTTCGGGTCGGTCATCGCAAATCCGGCGGTCATCCCCGGGAAGCCGTGCCAGGCAGCATCCGGCGCCAGTTGCCAGTACGAAGGATCCTTGGCGAGCTGGTCGGTGCTGATGCTCTCCCACGGCACATTGTGCACGCCGCCTTCGCGCGAGGCGTCCGGAATTTCAACGCGCTCGGGCACGAAGGGCTCGAAGAACCAGCGCCGCTCCGGACGCGTCTCCTTTTCCTCGAACTCGCGGCGGACGGCGCGGATCTTCTTGCGCAGCTCGATGCCGAGCCGGATCGTATCATCCCACAACACGACGCCCGAACGGCCCTTCATCATCTGCGCGCCGACATCGAGCGAGGCGAACAGCGGATAGAACGGCGACGTCGAGGCGTGCTGCATGAAGCTCTCGTTGAAGCGCCGGTGTTCCACGCGACGCTTCTGGCCGCGGATATGGCGGTCCTTCATGTGGATCTGCGACGCCTGCGAGAAGCTCGCCAGCTGCTTGTGCGTCGACTGGGTCGCGATGATGCCCGGCGAGTCCGGCCCGAGTTCGCCGAGCCCCATGGCAAAGCGGCCGGCATAGAGCGGGTGGAACTTCATGAAGCCGGCCCAGGCTTCGTCGAACAGGATGTAATCGCAGAGGTGGCCGATGCGCTTGATGATCATCTCGGCGCTGTAGATGGTGCCGTCATAGGTGCATTGTTCGATCACCGCGACGCGGAACGGGCGCGGCCGGCGCCAGGCTTCCGGATCGGTCACCAGCGGATTGGCGCGGATGCGCTCGCGCAGCGCACCTTCCTCAAAAGCCTCCCAGTTCATCGGGCCGATCAGGCCCCAGGGATTGCGCACGGTGGGCACATAGATCGGAACGCCGCCCGATATCATCAGTGCGCCATGCAGCGCGGCCTTGTGGTTGTTGCGATCGAACAGCACCAGGTCGCCATCGGTCACCAGCGCCGACAGTGCGACCTTGTTTGAGGTCGAGGTCCCGTTGAGCACGAAATAGGTTTTCTCCGCGCCGAAAATCTGCGCGGCCTCTTTCTGCGCCTGCAGCGCAGGGCCTTCATGGGTCAAAAGGTCGCCGAGATCGAGAACCGAATTGTCGAGGTCGTCGCGGAACACTGCCTCGCCGAGATGCTCCATGAATACCCGCCCGATCGGACTGCGGCTGTAGAACACACCGCCATTGTGACCCGGGCAGGTCCATAGCTGGTTGCCTTCCTCGGCATAGTCGACCAGCGCGCCGAAGAACGGCGTCTTCAGCGTCTCGGCATATTGCTTGAGGCGGCTGACGAGATTCTTCGCGATGAAGGGCGGCGTTTCTTCCGACAGGAAGATGTAGCCGTCGATAAAGTCGAGCACCTCGACCGGCACATCCTCGAACCGCTTGCGGCGAATCAACAGGATGATCGGGAAGTCCAGCCCGCGGCTACGCATCAGGTTGATCAGTGCCGCCGTCTTGCCTTCCAGCCCCTTCTTGCCCCAATCGACGACCATGCAGCCGATCGCGGCGTCGGTCTGAACGGCGATGGCTGCGTCTTCCAGCTTGCGCGCCTTGACGACCTCAAAACCGGATCGCTCGATTTCCGTGACGATCTGATTCAGGCGAACACCTTCAAGATCGTCCGCGTCGAACGTCGGCATCGCGAACAGGAAGTTGAAGCGTTTGAAATAGTCCATATGGGGCACCAATTGTTTTCCGGGCAATCTCTCGCTGCATTGCATGACAATTCAGTGACCGAACCCGCCCGCAGGTATACAGGGGCAGCCCGGAAATCCGAATCTCATTCAACAGCCGTCCGCACCCTCTCATCGCCCTGCCGCGCCGACGCGGCAAGAGGCTTGTTGGAGCACGTGCATCCTCAGCTCAACTGGATAGCGCGTGGCGCCTCCAAACACAGTCGGCGGATGGAGCGGAATCTGTCGAGCAAGCCAGCAGGTTCCGCCATGAGAGAAGCCCCCCCGACGGGGATCGTCATCGCATCGCTCGAACCGGAATGGCGGACTGATGAATCAGCCCATCGTGCTGTGAACTTGCCTGCCGCCAAGCATCGGCCGTATTTCCCACGCCGGCCTGGCGGCGCTGAAAAGCCAGCCCTGGATTTGCGTGCAGCCCAGCGTGCGCAGCAACTCAAGCTGCTGCTTCGTCTCGACGCCTTCAGCGGTTGTCACCATGTTGCGGGCGTCGGCAATGGTCACCACGGCCTGCACGATCGAGGAAGAGCCGCCCGCGCAGAGGTCCTTGATGAACGACCGGTCGATCTTGATCTTGTCGAACGGAAAGCGCTGCAAGTAGCTCAGACTGGAAAAGCCGGTCCCGAAATCATCCAGCGCGATCCGCACGCCAATCTCGCGCAGCTGGTGCAGCACCGCCAGCGCCACATCGTCGTCGCGGATCAGCACCGCCTCGGTAATCTCCAGTTCCAGCCGACAGGCCGGACGCCGCCAGCGCCTGTATCACCCTCAATGCAAGCGTCTGCGATTTGAACTGCACCGGAGAGACGTTGACGGCCACCTTGACGTGGTTCGGCCACGTGGCGGCTTCCTCGCATGCCGTCGCCAGGACCCACGCGCCGATCTCGTTGATCAAGCCGGTATCCTCGGCGACCGGGATGAAGTCCACCGGTGAGATCATGCCCTTTTCCGGATGCCTCCAGCGGATCAGCGCCTCGCAGGCGCCGATCGTATGGTCGCGAATGTCGACGATCGGCTGATAATGCAGCTCGAATTCGCCATTGCTGATCGCGGCCCGCAGATCGATCGCCATTTCACGGCGAGCCTTGGCGACAGCGTCCATCCGCGGCACAAAAAAGCGAAACGCGCGGCGACCGGATGACTTGGCCTCATACATCGCCAGGTCAGCATTCTTGATCAGTTGGTCGAGATCATTGCCGTCGGCAGGGGCCATCGCAATGCCGATGCTCGCATCCGCAGAAAGCTGATGACCGCCGCAGTGAAAAGGTTCGCGGATGGCGGCGTGAACCCGATTCACGAGCGCTTCGACATCCAGCGGCTCCTGAACCGAGGTCTGGATAATCGCGAATTCGTCACCGCCAAGCCTGGCGATGAAGCCCGCCTCGGAGACGCAGACCCGCAACCGTTCCGCCAATTGCCTGAGAAACTCATCGCCCACCGGATGACCCAGCGAATCATTGATATCCTTGAATTCGTCGATATCGAGGTACAACAGCGCAAATTTTTCGCCGTGCTCCGTACGCCCGATTTCAGCCGCCAGTCTTTCCCGGAACAGCGCACAGTTTGGCAGCCCGGTCAGCACGTCATAGTGGGCCAGATGCTCCACCTGCTGTTCGGACCGCTTCAAGTCCGTCACGTCTTCATGGGTGGTGACCCACCCGCCATCGTTCAGCGGCTGGTTGACGATCTGGATCAAGCGGCCCGATGGCGTCGCCAGAACCGTATGGGTCAGCCGCTTTTCGCTGACATTCTTCAAAACGGTAGCGCAGAATTTTATGGGATCGCCCGCGAATGAGCCTGTCGCTTTCCGATGTTCCATGACGTCCCGAAACAGCGCCCCCGGTCTGATCACGTCCAGCGAAAGGCCGTACATTTCGACATAGCGCTGATTGCACCACACGATCCGCGCGACCGAGTCATACTGCATCAGGCCCTGCGTGATGTTGTTCAGAGCCGTGTCGAGATGATGTCGGGCCGACCGGTGCAACCGTGCAAAGGCCCTGACGGCGAATAACAGCGACAGGGCGATGACCAGCGTTGCCAGGCCCGCAACGGTCACCAGAAGCTCAATTCGCTCCCGCCATTCGGCGTGATCATGGGAACGATAGCGCGCTTCATTCGCGATGAGGACACCCGCGGCCATCACAGCGATCGAGACAAGCCCGGCAATGATAAGCCAGAGAATGGGTGCATTCGGAAGGGCACTGATCAGCTTTGCCGCCGCGCGGCGCAAGCCGTGGGGGGTGGAAGCCTCGTCAGATTTTCGGTGGCCCAGCCCTGGCATGGCGTCATCCTTTCCGGGAGGATGGGCCAGTCGAATTGAAGTCGCATTACCATACTTGGTTACCGGAAAAAGAAAGCCGCCAGCAAGACACGCGCCGACGATCTGCGCTATGCAGGCGCGGGCTGCGGCGAATCGCCGGGCCGAGCGCAAAGGACCACCGTGCTTCCCTGGAAACTCCTCGATACGGCGGACGTGCCCGGCGGTGGCGTGCAGCTCCGGCTGATGCAACGTGGCAACGAATTCACCATCAAGCTCGGCCAGAACGAGCTCATGAGCAGCCGCCTGTTCGGCTCCGAAGAGGCGCTGGCGACACTGACCTGCTTCCGCCTCAAGTCCTTCACCGCGCCGAAACTGCTGATTGGTGGACTCGGCATGGGTTTTACGCTGCGCGCCGCCCTCAAGGTTCTGGGGCCACAAGCCGAAGTCACCGTGGTCGAACTGGTGCCGGCGATCATCGCCTGGGCACGGGGGCCGATGGCGGAAATGTCTGGCGACTGCCTCGCCGATCCACGGGTCGAAATCCGCGAGGCCGACGTGGTGCAGGCCATCGCGGCCGTCCGCGATAGCTATGACGCGATCCTGCTCGACGTCGATAACGGACCGGAGGGCCTGACGCGCAAATCCAACGACGCCTTGTATGACCTCAAGGGCCTGCAATCGGCTTGGGCGGCGCTGCGTCCCGGCGGCATCCTGGCGGTGTGGTCGTCATTTCCCAACGACAAGTTCACCAAGCGGCTGGCCAAAGCCGGCTTTGCCGCCGAAGAGATAAAGATCCGCGCCACCGGCACCCGCGGCGGCGCGCGTCATGTGATCTGGCTGGCGACGCGGCCGGCGGCGTAACGCCGCCAGCCGCGCAAGAGGCTGCGTCCTCAGTCGATCTTGACGCCGGCGGCCTGGACGACCTTCTCCCACTTCGCAGTTTCATCCGCGATCATCTTGCCGAAGGCTTCCGGCGGCCCGATCAGGGGATCGCCGCCGAGCTCGATCAGCCGCGCCTTAACCGCGGGCTCCGCCAGCACGGCGTTGACCTCGCTATTGAGCTTGGCGATGATTTCCGGCGGGGTCTTCTTCGGCGCCCCCATCCCGAACAGCGCGCTGGCCTCGTAACCTGGGACCGTCGCACCCAGCGTCGGCACGTCCGGCAGCAGCTCCGACTTCTCCGCAGTCGTCACGGCCAGCGCGCGCAGGCTGCCTCCCTTGATGTGCTGGATGATCGACGGCATGTTGTCGAAGATCACCTGCACCTGGCCGCCGAGCATATCGGTGATCGCCAGCGCGGCGCCGCGATACGGAATGTGCTGCATCTTGGCGCCCGACATCATCATGAACATCTCGCCGGACAGATGCACCGAGGTGCCGTTGCCGGACGACGCCATGTTCACCTTGCCCGGATTGGCTTTCACATAGGCAATGAATTCGGCGACATTCTTCGCCGGCACTTCCTTGGCGACGGTCATCACATTGGCGGTACGGTTGAAGGCCGCCACCGGCGCGATGTCGCGCAGGAAGTTGAAATTGAGCTTGGAATACAGCGTCGCGTTGATGTAATTCGCCGGATTGACCAGCAGGATAGTGTAGCCGTCCGGCTCCGCGTTAACGACAGCCTCGGTGCCGATATTGTTGCCCGCGCCCGGCTTGTTCTCGATCACGAACTGCTGCCCGGTGCGTTCGGACAGACGCTGCCCGATCAGCCGGGCGAGAATGTCGGTGGCGCCACCGGCGGGATAGCCGACCACGAAGCGCACCGGCCGCGTCGGATAATCCAGCGCCGACGCGCTGCTCATGAAACTGAATGCAGATAAGCCCAGCGCGATCCAACCGATCGCGGCACGACGTGAAGTCATATGTTTTCTCCCCGCTGCCGCGGCTTGTCGCGCGGTCAGCATGTGTTGAATTGACAACGCCAACTTGTACCAAGCAATTCAACTATCGACCAGTGCGGCGTCGCCCCGCACCCCGCAAGGACCCGCCATGCCCGTCACCGTCACCGCGCTCGACCATCTTGTCCTCAACGTCGCTGACGTCCGGCGCTCCGCAGTCTGGTATAAGAAAGTGCTCGGCATGGAGATTCGGGTATTCGACCCCGGTCACGGCAAGATGCCGCGCACCTCGGTGAATTTCGGCACACAGAAAATCAATTTGCGCCCGGTGGATGCCCACAAAACAGAGTGGTTCACGGCGGCCCATGAGATGGCTGGCAGCGACGACCTGTGTTTCCTCACGGCGGCCTCGCCGGACGAGGTGGTGGCGCATCTTTACGCCTCCGGCGTGGCCATCGAGGAAGGCCCGACCGCCAAGCAAGGCGCGCGCGGCGTGCTGCGCTCGGTCTATTGCCGCGACCCCGACGGCAGCCTGATCGAAATTTCTTCCTACGAAATGGGCTGATGACGAGTTGGGCTGAAGAGCCTCCACGGTTTGCACCTGCCCTTTTCCAGTGGCACAAAGAATGCCCAAGAAAACAAACGGAAGCCACGCCGCGCAACAGCGGGATCCCGGGGACTTCCGACGGAGGAAGCATGCCCCATCCCGCAACACCGCCAGGCGTGGTCGGCCCCTTCACGGGCATGGATGTGCCGTGGCTGCTGCGGATGCATGCGGAGACGCGGCGCGACCACCCGTTTCTGATCTGGGCACCGTTCGATGCACCGGCGCGGCATTGGAGCTACGGCGAATTCCACGACCGCGTCGGAGCGCTCGCCGCGGGACTGGTAAAGCGCGGCATCCGGCCCGGCGACTTCATCCTGATCCATCTCGACAACTGCATCGAGGCGATGCTGAGCTGGTTCGCTTGCGCCGAACTCGGCGCCATCGCCGTCACCACCAACACCCGGTCCGCCGCGGCGGAGCTGGAATATTTCGCCGGGCATTGCGGCGCTGTGGCCGCGATCACCCAGCCCTCTTATGCCGAACTGGTCGCGGCCAACGGCAAGAGCCTGCGCTGGATCGCCGTGACCTCGCACGATGCAGGCGCCGAGCCCGCCGCCATCGACATGCCGGCTGCGGCCGAACGCTTCGACGCGCTGTTTGCGGATAGCGCCGACCGGCCGCGCCGCGCCACCGATCCGCAGGCGCATTGCAGCGTACAATATACGTCGGGCACGACATCGCGGCCGAAGGCCGTGCTGTGGACCCATGCCAATGCGCTGTGGGGCGGCAAGGTCAATGCCGCGCATCAGGACCTGCACAAGTCGGATGTGCACATGGCCTACCTGCCGCTGTTTCACACCAATGCGCTGGCCTATTCGGTGCTCGCCACTCTCTGGGTCGGCGGCAGCTGCGTGATCCAGCCGCGGTTCTCAGCGCGGCGGTTTTGGAGCGCCGCCGCCGAGCATCGCGCCACCTGGCTTTCGACCATCGGCTTCTGCCTGAAGGCACTGCTTGAGCACGATATTCCGAAGCACCACAGCTTTCGGCTCTGGGGCACAGCCTTCGGCGATCCGCCGGCGTTCCGCGCCTTCGGCATTCCGATCATCGGCTGGTGGGGCATGACCGAGACCATCAGCCACGGCATCATCGGCGAGGTCGACCAGCCCAACACGCCGATGGCGATCGGCCGCCCCGCGACCGAATACACCTTGCGCGTCACCCATGACGACGGCACGCCGGTGCGGCCCGGCGAGACCGGCAACCTATCCCTCCTCGGCGTGCCCGGCCTGTCGCTGTTCAAGGAATACCTGCACAATGAAAAGGCCACGCGCGAGAGCTTCGACGAGCACGGCTATTTCCTCACCGGCGACCGCGTCACGCTGCTCGACCACGGCTTCCTGAAGTTCGGTGACCGCTCCAAGGACATGCTGAAGGTCGGCGGCGAGAACGTTGCGGCCTCCGAAATCGAGCAGGTCGTGATCACCGTGCCGGGCGTCCGTGAGGCCGCGGTGGTCGGCATGAAACACGCGATGCTCGATGAGGTGCCGGTGGTGTTCATCATCCCGCAGGCCAATGTGGCGCAGGCGACTGCCGCTTTGCACGATAGCGTCATGGCGGCCTGCCGCCGCGCGCTGGCCGACTTCAAGGTGCCACGCGAAATCCGCTTCGTCGCCGAAATGCCCCGATCAACGCTGGAGAAGGTCGCCAAAGCAGAACTGAGAAAGCTGCTGCAGTGATCTGCACCGCGTCCGGGAAACGGAAGAAGCGCCTAAATTAGTACGCCCCCAGCGCGACCGGGCGGAACACCTGCAGCAATTGCTGGTCGAGCTTGTCGCCCATCTGCTCCATGATCTCGAACGCCTTGGCGTGGGTGAATGGCATGCGGTAGGCGCGGCGCTCGACCAAAGCGGCGTGGATATCGACGATGGTCATCAGGCGGACGATATCGCTGATCTGGTCGCCCTTCAGCCCATCGGGATAGCCGGTGCCGTCGAGATATTCGTGGTGATGCAGAACCACGTCGAGCATCTCGCGGGGAAAGCTGCCCTGCGCGACCAGCGCCTCGAAGCCCTGCCGCGGATGCTTGCGCATCTCGGCGGTCTCGTCCTCGGTCAGCTTGCCGGGCTTGTCGAGAATGGCCACCGGCGTAAACGCCTTGCCTACGTCGTGCACCAGCGCCGCGCGGGTCAGCCGGCGCTGGTCCTCCTCGCGCATGCCGAGATGCTGTGCGAAGGCGACCGCGAAGCCGGTGACGAACAGGCAGTGCCGGTAGCTGTTGTGGTGGTGGCGGCCGACGGTGGCCAGCCATTCGCGCAGCGACGAGCGTTTGATTGCTTTTAAAATGGCGTTTTCCGCCTGCATCACGTCCTGGAAGGTCAGCGGCTCGCCAGCCGGCAGCTTCTCGAAGATCTTGACCATCACCGCGTGCGCGGCCTCGACGCCGCGCGTCAGCGCCTTGCCACTGACGGAAAAATCCTCGTCATGCGGATCGGGGAAAGCGGAGCGAATCCGCTGCATGACGCCTTTGGCGTCGAACGGCCGAGCGATTGTATCCGTGGCGCCGAGCGCCCAGGCCTGCATCGCGCCGTGATGCAGCGCATCGGCCAGCACGAACAACCGCGGCACCGCTTCATAGGCCGGCGCGCGCAGTTTGTTACGGATGCGCTGCACGGCTTCGGCGGAGCGCAAGTTGATATCGACGACGATGCCGGACATCTCGCCGGGGAGGTCCGGAATGTCGGCAGTAGCGATGACCTCGACGTCACCTACCTTGTTCAGGATTTCCGCGAGTTCGACGCTGTGATCGCTGCGGTCGGATGCCAGCAGCAGCCGGCGGCGCACCGGCGATGAAGAGACGGAAGCGGTCATATGCCCTCAATCATGCGGCAACCCACCGCAGCGGGACATAGCTACCCCATGACGGGGTTCCCGAAGCTTAACGTATATTGTTAATGCATTGTGATCGCCCCCGCTTGCGCATGCCGCAAGCAAACGCGACTAACGCCGGCCTGCCGTCGTCCCCAAATTTTGATTAAAATGATAAAGAACCGCGCCGCACATCGAGCCCATCACAGACCTGCCGGGGCTGGGCCCGGCAGGTCTGGCTGAGTTGTCGTCAGGCCTTCATCGCGCCCTTGACGGCCTCGGCGGTAATCGGCAGCGAGCGAACCCGGGCGCCGACGGCATTGAAGATCGCATTGGCGAGCGCCGGCGCGACAACGGTGACAGCGGGTTCGCCGACGCCGGTGGCTTTCTCGCCGTTGGCAATGACAGAGATCGCCACCTCCGGCATCTGGCTCATTCGCAGCGGCGTGTAGCTATCGAAGTTGTTCTGTTCGATGCCGCCATCCTTCAGCGTCGCCTTCTCGTACATCGCCAGCGACACCCCCCACAGCGCCGCGCCTTCTACCTGGGCGCGGATATTGTCGGGATGCACCTGGGTACCGACATCGGTCGCGACGGTAAGCTTCTTCACCTTCACCTCGCCGGAGTCGGCGACGGCGACATGGGCGACACAGGCCGTCCAGCTCGCAGTCGCGCGTTCCTGCGATGACACGCAGGCAACGCCCATGCCCTCGCCTTTGGGCAGTTTTCTGGTGCCGTAACCAGCCAGCCCCATCGCGGCGAGCAACGTGTTGCGCAGCCGCTGCGCGCCGCCGGCATTGTCGCCCGCCCCGTCGAGCATCGCGATCCGGAACTGGGCGGGATCCTTTCCGGCAGCATGAGCGAGTTCGTCGATCATGCTTTCCACCGCCCAGAACGTCCAGCCGGGCGCCACCGAACGCAACTGCCCGGACGGCGTCGCCTGTTGCGCCATCTCGTTGAGGATGGCGCGGACATTGTGGTTTGGTACCGAATAGAAAAAGTCCGCGCCGTTGACCGTGAAGGCATCAAGCGCACCCTTCTTGTCGACCGAAGGCGACAGGAAATCAGGAATGCCCCAGCGTTTGGTCGGCCACGCGCTGACGACATCATGATTCAGCGCGACGACCTTGCCGTCACCGTCGAGCCCTGCCTTGAGCTTCTGGAAAGTGAGTGGGCGCGAGAAGTCCATCGTCATATCGTCCTCGCGCGAATAGATCACCTTGACCGGCTTGCCGACGGCCTTGGCCGCCAGCACCGCCGGCACCATCATGTCGGCGTCAAGGCGCCGGCCAAAGCCGCCTCCTAGCCACAGCTGGTGCATGACGACAAATTTCGGATCAACACCGAGCGCTGCGGCGGCAATGCCGCCGGTGCGAGTCGCGAACTGGTTGCCGGAATACAGATGCCAGATATCGCCCTGCAACTGCGCCGTGGCGTTCATCGGTTCCATCGGCGCGTGGATGTTGATGCTCGTCGTGTACTCCGCCTCGACCACTTTCACGGCCGAGCCCAGCGCCGCGCCGGTATCGCCGGTCTTGACGAAGAACAGCCCGGAATCATCGAGGCCCTGCAAGCGCTTCGCTTCTGTCAGCAGGGACTCGCTCGACGCCTTGGCATTCGGCCCATTGTCCCACGTCACCTTGAGCGCCTCCGCCGCCTTTCGGGCATTGACGTAGGTGTTCGCGACGGCAACCACCCAGCCGGAGGTGGACCCCGTCTTGTCATCGATGATCACCGCCTTGATGAAGCCCGGGACCTTCTTGGCCGCGGCATCATCGACCGCCTTCACCGTGGCGCCGTAGCGTACCGGCGGCATCACGAGCTTGCCGTAGACCATGCCGGGCAGGAATGTATCGATGCCGTATTTCGCCGTTCCGTTGGTCTTGGAGGGAATGTCGATCTGCGGCACCGAGACGCCGATCAGGGTGTACTGGTCCGGTGTCTTCAACTTGATCGCCTTCAGCTCATCCGGTGTGAACGTCTTGGTCGCCTTACCGCTCTTGACCAATTCGGCGAAGCTCAGAGACTTCTTCGATTTCGCGTGCGAGACTACAGACTCCCGCACCGTCAGTTCGGCAGACGGCACGCCCATGATGCCGGCGGCCGCATCGACCAGCGCCATCCGGCCGGCGGCCCCGGCACGGCTCATGGCATCGAAATTCATCATCGTGCTCCAGCTGCCGCCGGTGATCTGCGCGCCGAGAACGGGGTCGTTGAATTTCGGATCGTTGGAGGCGAGCCGCACCCGCATGTCCTTCCATGACGAGCCAAGCTCCTCAGCCACGATCTGCGCCATCGTAGAGGCAATGTGCTGCCCCATATCCGCTTTGCCGCAAGTGACGGTTACGAGACCGTCCGGCGCGATGGCGTACCAGACGCTGGGTTCGAAATTGCCGGGCGCAGCCAGCGCCTGGTCGAAGCCGGGAATCGCGGCGTAGCCGAGCACGAGGCCGGTGGCGGCGCTGCCGACGAGGAACGAGCGTCGGCTAAGATCGGCCGTTGCGCCGTTGTTGACTTTCACGTGACTGTTCATGTGTTCCTCCGATCGCTGGCCGCCGTCGCGGTCCGCATCTCGGACGCGGCGCGCATCACAGCCTTCTGAATCCGCGAATAGGTCATGCAGCGGCACAGATTGCCGTCCATGTGCTCGATCACTTCTTCCTTGGTCGGATTGCTGTTCCGGGCCAGCAGCGAAGCCGCCTGCATGATCTGACCGGACTGGCAGTAGCCGCATTGCGGGACCTGCTCGGCGATCCACGCTTTCTGTAGCGGATGATCGCCCTTGGCGCTGAGCCCTTCGATGGTTGTGATTTTCTTGCCGGCGACGTCACTGATGGCGGTCTGGCACGAACGCACGGCCTCGCCGTTGACATGCACCGTGCACGCGCCGCACAGGCCGGCGCCGCAGCCGAATTTGGTGCCTGTCATCTGCAGTTGTTCGCGGATCACCCACAGCAGCGGCGTGTCGCCGGCCGCATCGACGGACATATTCCGTCCATTGATAGTCAGGTTAGGCATCGCTTCTTCCCCTGCCGGTGCACGGTACCGCTTACGGCGGCAACTCACTTTTGGGACGCTCGACACCCACCGGGTCGATGCCGAGCTTGGCCACGAGAATGGGCGCGATCCAATCTGGAGGCAATAAAAATTGGAATCGCTCCAGAAATAAAATCCGAGATATATAGTTCGGAAGATATGTCGCGATGCACGTGCGCGCGCCTCAAATGCTGCGCTGCGCACTTTCAATGTGCGACCGCGTTATAGTCTACGTCCAACGTCTGCATCTGCGATGTTTGCCGCTTCGATGCAAACGGTGCGGCACGCCGGGTGCTGCATCGGTCTGGGACCAACCTATCCTTGCACCTGCAAGATGCCGATCCGGGCTCATCGATAAATTCTTGATGTCCTGACAGGCGGAACGGAACAAGCCTCGTTCCACTGTCGCATCGCCAGGCGTTTCCTGCGTTCGATACGCGACGAGAGTTCCGGTGCACCGCATCAGCGCATCTGCTCGTGACGCAGCAGCGACCTTTCTGAATTCAGTGCAGTGCGGTTGTCAGCGGCAGCGAATGTTTTATCATATGGATATCGTTAGATGTCGCGATGTCGGCATTAGTCCTGCAAGGCGGGGATCACATGAGGCGAAGATTGGTCAGTACTATGCTGGCGGGATTGCTGGCGGGGTCCACGGTCGCAGCCGCACAGGCGCAACCGTTGCGTCCATGGTCGACGGCGCCGTTTTCCACACCGTTGTCTAACAACACGCCGCTGGCGTTCGGCCTGCCCGTGGATGACGCCGCCCGCGCGCTCGGCGTGCCGCTGGCCTTTGTCAGCGGCCCCCACGGCAACGAGATCTATCTGGCGATCCGCGACGTCGGCGGCAGCGGCTTGTTCGATCGGCGCGACCGGCTGTTCCTGCAATTTCGCAAGGGGCGACTGACGGGCTGGAAAGGCGACTGGGGCCGCAACTGGATGTGGCAGTAGTTCACATTACACGATCTTGCTTTCCGTCATATTGCGTCGCCCGGCCGATTGCCGCATCAAGCGCTAATTCGCCAGCCAACAAAGAATGGATGACCCGTGGGACAAGACATCACGCTGACCGCCTCGGACAAGTTTGAACTTGGCGCCTATCGCACTACGCCAGAAGGCACGCCGAAGGGCGCCGTAGTCGTGATCCAGGAGATCTTTGGCGTCAATCATCACATCCGCACCATCTGCGATCGTTTCGCCGTGCAGGGCTACGTCGCGGTCGCACCGTCGATCTTCGATCGCACCGAGCGCAACTTTCAGTCCGGTTATTCGCCCGAGGAAATTGCTATCGCGCGCAAATTCGTCGCCAATCCGGATTGGGCCGCGATGCTGCGCGATACCCAGGCCGCGATCGACGAGGTCAAGGATGTCGGCCCGATCGGGATCATCGGCTTCTGCCTTGGCGGCAGCGTCGCGTTCTCTGCGGCGACCAAACTCACCGGCCTGAGTGCTGCGATCGGCTATTACGGCGGCGCCATCGTCAAATTTGCCGGCGACAAGCCACTGGTGCCGACGCAATTGCATTTCGGCGAGCAGGACCACGGCATTCCCTTGAGCGATGTCGAAATCATTCGCGCCAAGCGGCCGGAAGTGGAAGTATTCGTCTATGACGGCGCCCAGCATGGCTTCGGCTGCGACGAGCGCGCCAGCTACGACAAGGCCAGCGCCGATATCGCCCGGCAGCGCAGCCTGGCGTTCTTCGCCAAGCATCTGGTGAAGTAAGCACGAGCAACAAGAGTAAGATGTCATTCCGGGGCGCTAGCGGCGAGCGAACCCGGAACCTAGAAGTGCTCAACAACATTTCGGGGTTCCGGGTTCGCGCGCAACTTGCGCTGCGCACGCCCCGGAATGACCAATCGTCAGAACCAGCGTTCGCCGATCTGGATCGTATCGCCGGGCTCGATCGGCGTGCCCAGCGGCACCGGGGCGCGGAAAATGCCCTGCTCGGTCGTGTGCGTCAGCATCACCTCGTCGCGGCGCGCGCGCGGCGAGAAGCCTCCGGCGATCGCCACCGCGCTTTCGACGCTCATGTTCGGCACGTAGGGATACTGCCCGGGGGCCGCGACTTCGCCGAGGATGAAGAACGGCCGGTAGGCCTCGATCTCCACCGCTACCGAAGGCTCGCGAATGAAGCCGTTGCGCAAGCGCCCGGTGATGCTGCCGGCGAGAG
>NZ_JAQGJT010000033.1 GCF_028290495.1 Tardiphaga sp. | reverse complement strand
AGGACGAGGTGAGGGCGCTCGGCCGCGAGTTGGGCCTGCCGGAAGCTTTCGTCGGCCGTCATCCGTTTCCGGGTCCGGGCCTGGCGATCCGCATTCCCGGCGCCGTTACCAAAGAGAAATGCGACATTCTGCGGCTGGCGGATGAAATCTACATCGAGGAAATCCGCCGCACCGGTCAGTACGACGACATATGGCAGGCTTTCGCCGTGCTGCTGCCGGTCAAGACCGTCGGCGTCATGGGCGACGGCCGCACCTACGAATACGTCATCGGCCTGCGAGCCGTGACCTCGGTCGACGGCATGACCGCTGACTTCTATCCTTTCGACATGAAGTTCATCGGCCACGTCGCGACGCGGATCATCAACGAGGTCAAGGGCGTCAACCGCGTGGTGTATGATATCACCAGCAAGCCGCCGGGCACGATCGAGTGGGAGTGAGGGGTCGTAGAAACGGCGGTGTTTGGCGGCGATAGCCGACGTGCGACGTCTTTGGTTCACTTGCAGGCATCGGTGCCACCCAGCATCCGTTCGTTCGGGTTTCTGTTCCAGACACGCGATGGTTACGAAACGCCCTCGATGATGAATGTCTAGCGGCTTCGCCGAGAAGTAGTGCTGTGGCGTGGAAACGGCGGCACAATGGCGGGTTTGCTTCGCGTCACTAAAGGACGGCCAAGACCTCGCCCCTGTAGCCTTAGAACGGTCGTTCGTTCACAAAGATGTTTCGTTGGGTCGAACGAGTCGAGGCTATGGTGCATTTCGAATAGACACGTGCGAACAGCCGGCAGCAATGGAGCAGTGATCGATGATGATGCCTGACGAAATCGTCAATTCCATCGAAGCGCTGATCGCCGCCACGACGGACACGGCGATCCGCCGCATCGTCGTCAGCGGCGCCCTTGCCGACGCACCATCGTTCCGCCTGTCGCCTGGCCAGTCGTTGTACGGCGAGGATGACGACGCCAGCATCAGCTTCACCGTGGGTAGCGATGGCGTGCAGCTATCCTCGGACAACCTCGTTCACGATATCTGCCTCCACGCGTCGCCTGAAAACCGCGCGATCTTCAATGATACCGGGGTCGCCGGCTTCGGCCGGATCGAGCTTTACGACGTCACTGTAACGGGCCGCGTCCAGATCCTGGCGCGCGACAAGGTGCGCGGCGGTCATATCGAGATCGATGGGCTGGACATCATCGCCGCCGACGCCCGTGGCGAAACCGAGCGCCCCCAAGGCTACGGCGTTCATGTGCTACAGGGCGCCTTCACCCTCTGGAATATGCAACCCGACGCGGCGGTGACGATCAGCGCCGAGCTCGTCGGCCTGTCCGCTGGTCGGCCCAGCGCGCCGGTGCGCGGCAGCGGCATCTTCGTCAGCGGCGCGGGCGATACCGGCGGCCGGCTCGTCGTCAGTCGGCTGGAAACCGATGCGGTCTATAGCGACGGCGGGATCGCGCCGGGGACGGCGGACCAGATCACCGGCGGCGTCTTCACCGTCTACGGCGCGTACGTCGACCTGGTGCGCAATCGCGGACCGGTCGTCACCTACGGTGTCAACGACATGGTGCTCGACAATTGGGGCGTCGTCGATCGCTGGATCGCCGAGGAAAAGATCACCTCCTACGGCCCGAGCGGGATCGGCTTCGTCAATTTCGGGATCGTCAACGAACTGACCGCCAGCGCGTTGATCGAGACCTTCGGTCAGGGCGCGCGTGGCTTCAACGTCTATACCGGCACCGTCAACGTGGCGAAGTTCGACCGCGTCGTCACCCATGCCGACGGCGCGGTCGGTATCCAGATCAGCCAGCCGATTGGTAGGCTGACCGTGCGTCGCGGGATCGAGACGTTCGGTGGCACCGGACCGTCGCTGGTCAAAGGCAAGGTCGTTACGCTGTCCGCCGTGGCCCTGAGCATCAAGCCCGGCGGTTCGGCGCGCGAGATCACGATCGCCGGCGGCATCCGCACCAACGGTGCGGGCGTCGCGCCTATTGAACAATTCGGCACGATTGATCTGATGAAGGTTAGCGGCGGCTTCGTCGCGGCCGGGGGCGGATTCGACAAAATCTGAGTGGCGCCGAGCGACCAATACTTCGGAGGGACATCATGGACGTTTCGAAATGTGTCGCGCTGGCATTGGTGGTGGTGGTCGCTGGTGTCTTCTGTTCCGGCAGCGCCCAGGCCTCCGATAACGGCATCGCCGTCGATCAGTCCAAATACGTCAACCGCGCCATACTGCCCGATTTCACCGCTACCGAATGCCCCGACAATCCGCGCGCATTGACGCAAGTGAAGGGCAATCTCTATCGTCACACCACCGGCGCTGGCCTAGCCGTGCACAGCGGGCTGGTGCTGATCACCGAGGAAGGTGCGCTGGTGATTGATCCCGCGATGACCTGCACGGCCGGCTGGCTGCGCGACGAGATCCGCAAGCGCTTCAACGTCGGCGTTAGATATGTCGTCTACACCCACGCCCATACCGATCATATCAGCGGCGCGCAGGTGCTGCAAAAAGACGGCGCGATCGTCGTTGCCAACATGCGCGCGCTTGAGCCGATTGTCGGGGAGAAACTGCCCACCGCTGTCCCTAACCGCGTGTTCGACGAGGATATGATGATTGCGCTGGGCGGCGAGACCGTGCTGCTGCACCGCGTGGCGCCGAGCCATTCGGACAGCATGATCATGGTGCTGTTCCCCAAATACAAGGCGTTGCAGTGCACCGATGTCTGCGAAAGCAAGTCGATGCCGTACAACGACTTCCTCGATTTCTATTATCCCGGCTGGATCGAAACGCTCGACTGGGTCGCGGCGCAGGATATCGATTTCATCGATGTCGGCCATTACACGCCGGCGACCAAACCCGACGAGGCCGCGCTGCGAGCCTATATGGTCGATCTCCATCAGCAGGTCCTCGATCTGGTGCGCAGCGGCCAATCCTGGGACCAGCTCTATCGCAATGTCCGTTTCAGCGACGAGGTGAAGAAATGGACCGCGTTCGACACCATGCACACACTGAACGTGATGGGCATGTACCGCTGGGTCTCCAACCACCGCCGCGGGGAGTGGTGATGCGGTTCACTAAGGCCGATCACGTTGGAAATTCGCGAACGTCGGGAACTCAAGATCCAGTGACTTGTCGCGCTGGTTGGTCACTTGCCGGCCAGTAAGCCTCCGCTTTAAGATTGAACTTATGAACCGCTATGCCATCATCGTGTTGTGGTCTGAAGCGGACGGCGGCTGGATTGCCGATGCGACGGACCTGAAGTCGTGCTCGGCTTTCGGTGCTTCGCCAGAAGAAGCGGTCATCGAACTTCGTGTAGCGATGGAGGCATGGCTTGAGGCGGCCCGCGCCGTCGGCCATCCAATTCCGCCGGCGCGCTATCAGCCGCATCACGAAGCGGCCGAGTAGGCAGCAAGCCACACGAACGCCGCTCATCAACGCAGCCCGGCACAAACGCGGGATGTTCGCCGCCATCTCCCATGTTACCAGCAGCGCACGATTCCTCTGGAGACTGCCTCGATGACCGTCGCTGCCAACGCCAGCCAACCGATCCCGACCGCCGCCGAGAGCGATCCGCAGGTGCTGGGCTGGATGCAGGGCTTTCCGCCGCCGGAGGACCGCACCATCACGTTCCAGAACGGTTCGTTCCGCAACTTCCCCGAGCTGCGCTGGGCGTGGAGCAACGTGCGACAGCTGGTGCCGACCGTGAACGTATGGCGCGGCGAGGGGCCTGCGTCGGTGTTGCCGCGCGAGGAGCGCGATATCGGGGCCATCAAGTCGGTCACGATCGACGGCCGGCCGATGACCTTCGCTGGCATGCTGGAGGAAACTTATGCCGACGGCATCGCCGTGCTGCACAGGGGCAAACTGATCTATGAACGCTATTTCGGCGCGCTGAAGCCGCACAAGCCGCATATCGGCATGTCCGTCACCAAGTCGTTCACCGGCACGCTGGCCGGCATTCTGGTCGCGGAAGGCAAGATCGATCCGCAGGCGATGGTTACCGACTATGTGCCGGAGCTGAAAGACAGCGCGTTCGGCGACGCGCGCGTCTCAGAGGTCATGGATATGACCACGGGGCTGGAATACACCGAGGTTTATGCCGACAAGAATTCGCAGGTGTGGGGACTGCGGCGCGCGAACGGCATGGCGCCGATCGAGCCGGGCTTTGAGGGGCCGACCGACATTTTCAGTTTCCTGTGTTCGCAGAAGAAGCAGGGCGAGCACGGCCGCGTCTTCGCTTACAAGACCGTCAACACCGACGTGCTCGCCTGGATCTGCCGGCGTGTCAGCGGCATGACGCTCTCCGATCTGCTGTCCGATCGCATCTGGGCGCCGATGGGAGCCGAACAGGACGCCTACTATCACGTCGATCGCATCGGCATGGAGAGCGGCGGCGGCGGCCTCTGCACCACGTTGCGCGATCTCGCCCGTTTTGCCGAGACCATGCGCAATCACGGCCGTTTCAACGGGCGCCAGATCGTGCCGGCCTCGGTTGTCGAGGACATCGAGCGCGGCGGCGATCCCGAGAAATTCAAGCCCGCCGGCTACGCCACGCTGCCGGGCGGCTCTTACCGTAACCAGTGGTGGATGACTCATAATGCGCATGGTGCCTACATGGCGCGCGGTACCTATGGCCAGGGCATCTATATCGATCCGAAGGCCGAGATGGTGATCGTGCGTTATGCGTCGCATCCGGTGGCCGCAAATGCCCCCATCGATCTGGCGACGCTGCCGGCCTATATGGCGCTGGCCAAAGAACTGATGGCGGGAGGCTAGGCGGCCGACGGCCGGTCAGGTCCGGGGCCGCGTTCCCGTTAGCGCATCAGGGGGCGACTTTACGCCCGCTGATGCGCGGTTACTTCGTTTCGCTCAGCCCCGGTGGTGCATCTCCTGTAAGCCGTAGACATCAGTCGGGATGCCTTCCATACGCGCCTTGAGCTGCAGCGACAGGAACTGCGAGTAGTGCCGCGACTGGTGCAGGTTGCCGCCGTGAAACCATAGGCCGGGCTGCTGCGTTGGCTTCCACATGTTGCGCTGCTCACCTTCCCACGGGCCGGGATCCTTGGTGGTGCTGGAGCCGAGGCCCCAGACCTTGCCGACCTTGTCGGCGACGTCCTTCGAGATCAGGTCGGCCGCAAAACCGTTCATCGAGCCGTAGCCGGTGGCGTAGACCACGAGGTCGGCGGGCAGTTCGGTGCCGTCGGTGAGGACGACCGAATGCCCGGTCAGGCGCTGGACGTCGACGCCGCTCTTTAGCTTGATGCTGCCGTTGGCCACCAACTCGGATGCGCCGACGTCGATATAATAGCCGGAGCCGCGGCGCAGGTATTTCATGAACAGACCGGATCCGTCCTCGCCATAGTCGAGCATGAATCCGGCCGCTTCCAGCCGCTTGTAGAAGTCGGCATCGCGTTCCCGGATCGCGTTATAGATCGGTATCTGGAATTCGTGCAGGATCCTGTACGGCAGCGACGCGAAGATCAGGTCGGCCTTGGCTGTGGTCATGCCGGATCGCACCGCCTGTTCGGAGTAGAGGCCGGCGAGGCCCAGCTCCATCAGCGAGTTCGACTTGACGATATGGGTGCTGGAGCGCTGCACCATCGTAACGTCGGCGCCGGCCTCCCAGAGCGCCGCGCAGATATCGTGGGCGGAATTGTTGGAGCCGATCACCACGGCCTTCCTGCCGGCATATTTGTCCGGCCCGGGATGCTGCGACGAGTGGTGCTGGTCGCCCTTGAAGACGTCCATGCCCTCGAATTTCGGCAGGTTGGGTTTCGCCGACATGCCGGTGGCCAGTACCAGTTGCTTTGGCTTCAGCACGATATCCTTGCCGTCGCGCGCGACCACCACGGTCCATTCGCCGCTGGCTTCGTCGTAGGAAGCCTTCTTGCAGACCGTCGAGTTCCAGTAGTTCAGCTCCATCACCTTGGTGTACATTTCCAGCCAGTCGCCGATCTTGTCCTTGGGCGAGAACACCGGCCAGTTGGCCGGAAACGGCAGATAGGGCAGGTGGTCGTACCAGACGGGATCGTGCAGGCAGAGCGACTTGTAGCGCTTGCGCCAGCTGTCGCCGGGGCGCTCGTTCTTTTCGATGATGATGGTCGGCACGTTGAGCTGGCGCAATCGCGCGCCAAGCGCGATGCCGCCCTGGCCGCCGCCGATGATGACGCAATAAGGCTGCCGCGAGATGCCGAGTTCGGCGGCTTCCGCCTCGCGTTCCTCTTTCCAGGTCTTGCGGTTGCGCTCCACGCCGTGCTTGGCACCCATCGGCCGGTCGAAGCCGGTCGGCTCTTCAAAGCCCTTCAGCTCGCTGAGTGTGGTGAGCAGCGTCCAGATCCGGCCGTCCTTCAGGCGCAGATGGCCGAAGCCGCGCCCGACCGCGGTTTCGAACTGAATCCAGCTTTCGGTGATGCCGTCGTTCTCGGAGGCATCCTCGCCTTCGGCGATTTTCCAGTGCGAGGGTTTTGTGTCGGCCAGCCGGGCCTGCAGCATGTCGCGGATCTGTGGCTGGCCCTCCAGGGTCTTGATGTTCCAGGTGAAGGAAATCAGGTCGCGCCAGTAGCAATCGGTCTGGAACAGATCGACGGCGCGGTCGATGTCGCCGGCGGTCAGTGCGCTGTCGAGCGTGGACAGCAGCTCCGAGACGTTTCCGTTGGGGGCCTTGTCGAGCATGATGACGTTCTCCCTTTGCCGATGGCGCCTTGTGGCGCGCTTGTCTGAGCTTCGTCGCGTCGTTGCGAAGAGGCGGCGGGGGTGGGTCACCTCGCGCCGTTGGGGTCAGTCCAGGAAACGAGGCAATCGTAACACTTCGTTGCGGGGAGGCGAGACCGAAACGGCGAACCGCCCGAAAAATCCGTGGCTGTGCTGCGGCGCGTGATGCCGCTTTCCGAATACGCCGCACGCCGTGAGCCTCATCGGCCGCCCGCGCTCAGCCTCGTGCCAGCTTCCCGTAGCGCTTCACCAGCCGCTCGCGCTTGAGGCGTGACAGCCGCTGGATCCAGAACATGCCGTTGAGCTGGTCGATCTCGTGCTGGTGGCACACCGCGCGCAAACCGCTGGATTCTTCGGTTTGCGCGTGTCCGTCGAGGTCCTGATAGCTGATGCGGATGCGGGCGTGGCGGACAATGTCGTCCTGGCAGCCGGGCATCGAGACGCTGCCTTCGCGGTGGGTGATCATCTCCGGCGATGCCCAGATCATTTCCGGGTTGATATAGGTCCGGACGCCCGCAATGTTGTCGACCTCGAGCACGACCACCCGCAGCGACACGCCGATATGCGACGCGGTGATGCCGACGCCGGGGGCGGCGTGCATCGTCTCCAGCAGATCATCCGCCAGTTGGCGCAGCGCCACGTCGAATACGGTGACGGGCTGCGCAGGCAGAGCGAGGCGGGCGTCGGGATAGCGGACGATCGGGCGTATGGTCATGGGCTCTGTTTACAGAGCTTGCCGCAGGCGCGGAAGGGCCGGATGGCCTGGCCTCGGGCGGCGTGCCGCAGGCCGCGGCACGCCGGTGATGCGCGCGTCAGATCAATTGACGTCCATCTTGAGGCCTTCCTTGTCGATGATGGTTTTGAACTTGGCAGTCTCGGCCTCGATGAAGGTCGAGAATTGCGCCGATGTGCCGTAGTCGGAGACGGCGCCCATTGCGGCGATGGTCTTCTGGGTGTCGGCGCGAGCCAGCAGCACTTTGATTTCCTGGTTCAACGAGTCGACCGCCGCACTCGGCGTGCTCTTCGGATAGAACACGCCGAACCACGAGGAGATGTCGAAATTGGCCAGCTCCGGCGCGGTCTCGCGCATCGCCGGCACGTGCGGGGCCTGCGCGTTGCGCTCCGGCGTGGTGACGGCGAGGCCGGTCAGCTTGCCGTCGAGCACCTGCGGCAGCGACGGGTAGAGGTTGTCGAACAGGATCTGGACATCGCCGGCAAGTGCGGCCTGCAGCGCCGGTCCGGCGCCGCGGAACGGGACGTGCTGCATCTTCAGCCCGGTGAGCTGCAGCCACCATGCACCAGTGAGGTGCGGGCTCTGGCCGATGCCCGACGAGCTGTAGTTCAGCTTGTCGGGATGGGCTTTGATGTAGGCGATCAGCTCCGGGATCGTCTTGATCGGCACGCTCGGATGCGCGCAGACGATGTTCGGAATCCGGATCATGTTGCTGACCGGCTGCAACTGCTCGGGTCTGTAGCTCAGGTTGCGGAAGATGCTGTAGGCGATGGCGTTGGGGCCGGGATTGCCGACCAGGATAGTGTGGCCGTCGCCCTTCTGCCGTGCCACTTCGGCGGTGCCGATAGTGCCGCCGCCGCCGGAGCGGTTTTCCACCACCGCGGATTGTCCCCACGCGGTCTGCAGATGAGCTGCGAGCAGGCGGCCCATTACGTCGGTCGAGCCACCGGCGGCGGCGGGCACGATGATGCGGACGGTTTCAGTCGGGCGCCATTCGCCGGCGGCGCAGCCGCTGCGCGGGAGGAGGGAGGTCGCGGACAGGCCGGCAGCAGCCGACAGCACGCTGCGGCGCGTGATCAAACGGGTCATGGTTTCTTCCCTGAAGATTTTTGTCGTTACTATCTTGGTCTTAGCGCCAGCGTAGAGCCGGCGTGCGGCATCTACAAGGCAACCTTTGACGCAGCCGCGCGCTATTCCGCGCGCGGGGAATGGCCGAACAGTGCCTTGTAGGCACGGCTGAACGCTGCCTCCGACTCGTAACCGATACACAGCCCGACTTCGCCGACCCGCGCGCTGCGCTTCGCCAGCATGTCCCGCGCCAGCCCGAGCCGCCATTCATTGTGATAGCGCAGCGGTGATCGGCCCACGAGCGCGGTGAAGCGCGCGCAGAAGCTCGATCGTGACATCCCGGCGATGCCGGCCAGGCTCGCGATGCTCCACCGTTGCATCGGCTGCTCATGGATGGCTTTCAGAACCCGTGCAATGCGGGCATCGGAAAGCCCGCCGAGCCATCCGGAGGACTGACCCAGATGGACCCAGGTCCGCAAGGCGCGGATGACGACCAGGTCGATCAGCCGGGAAATCATCAGAGCAGCGCCAGGCTGGACGTCATCGGCCTCAATCATCAGAAAATGCACGATACCTTCGACCCAGCCGGCGCCTTCCGCTTGCCGAATGTGGATGCAGCGCGGCAGCGCGAAGATCATGCTGCGAAGGCTCTCGGGGTCGAACCAGAAGCGGCAAACGACCACGGTCGCCAGCGATTCGGAAGCGATCAGTCGGAGATCACTCGCGGCGTGCGGCAGCAGCGCGAGATCGCCCGCGTCGATGATTTGCGTAGGCTGGTCATCATTTTCGATATGCAGAGCGCCCTGCGTGACGATGCAGACATGCGCCGCATCGGCTTCCAGCTCGAGACGCTCCGCCCCGGCGAGGCTCCGTAAGCTCACGCTGTCACCGGTCAGATGGATCTGCGCCAGCACATGGGAGAGCAGGTCGGACCTCGATCGCCGGAACGCCGCTTCCGGATGAATGATCAAGTTTTCCAGCAATTCCGTCATGGCCGATCAGGTCTTCCGGCGGTACATCAACGCCATGAAAGTTGATAATTAGCAGATAATACAGTCGCTTGCGGAAAATTTAAACCGCGCCGGAGAAAGAAAAGGTCCGGACAACGATTTTCCGATCATCCGAGCCGGCAAACAGAAGCTGCGCCTCTGCCGCCACCTTCCAGGCCATCCCATCAACCAACCGAGACAGGATATTTCGCGATGAACACCCAAACCATCCAGCTGCCCGATCGCGCCGCGACGTCACACTGGCTGAAGTCGTATTACTTCACCAGGGCCGGCGTCTCCGTCGTCTGGGTCGCCGCCGCCTTCACGCTGGGAAGCAGCATGCCGCCGGTCGCAGCGGCGCTGCTGGTCGTCTATCCCGCCTGGGATGCGGTCGCCAATTTCGTCGATGCGCAGCGCAGCGGCGGTCTGACGCAGAATGGCAGCCAGGCGTTTAATGTTGTTGTCAGCGCTATCACCACCATCACGGTTGCCGTCGCGCTTGGGCGAGGTATGCACGCGGTGCTTGCGGTGTTTGGCGTTTGGGCGGTTCTGTCCGGCCTGTTCCAGCTCGTCACCGGCGTTCGGCGCTGGAAGGCGGGTGCGCAGCTGGCGATGATCCTGAGCGGCGCCCAGTCGGTGCTCGCCGGCGCCTTCTTCGTGAAGCAGGCAACCGGCGCCGTTGTTCCGGGGATCACCGATATCGCGCCCTATGCGGCTTTCGGCGCCTTCTATTTCCTGGCATCGGCGATCTGGCTGACCGTCGTCGACAAACGCCAGCGTTCGACCGGATTTGCGGCAGATTGATGCTCCGGGATTCGACTGCGGGGCCGATGCCATCGGCCCCGCAGCGCGCGAATTACCGGAAGCTGATCAGCTTGAACAGCGGGGTCAGGTAGCTCATTTCCTGGCCGGAGGTCGGCGTGGTGCGGCTGATGAAGTCGAAGATCTTGCCGTCCTGCAGACCGTAATTGGCGAGCCGCTCGACCTTGCGGCTCTTGTCGAAATACACCGCGATGACGCGCTGGTCGGTGACCTTCTGCGGCATAAAGGCGACCGGGCGCTCGGAACGCTGCGAGATGTAATAGAAGACTTCGCCTGATAGCGTGGCGACGGTGGAGGGCGTTCCCATCACGATCAGCACCTGGTCCTGGCTGGCGCCGATCGGGATCTGCTCCAGCGCGCCGATCGGCAGGATGTAGCCCTTCTGGAACTGCTCGGCGCAGGCGCCCAGCGACAGGCAGACGAGGGCTGCGGCCAGCGCACCGCGCAAGCGGCGCAAACCGCGCTTCGGCTGCGCCTGGGCGCCGGTGTCACTCGAAATTGTCATCGTGGAGCGGACCCCATCCTCTTGCATCGTGCGAAGCGTTGACGTACCGGGCAGAACCTCTGAATGCAACATGCGCGTGCCCGGGGTGGCCGCCTGAGGAACCCGAGATGGTCTGGCCGTTCAATCACTTCAGGAAGTCGCCCGCGCCGTTGCGCGGCACCATTGAGGCTATCTATGGCACCATAGTGGCGCAGGCGCGAGAACCGCTGTTTTATCGGGACCTTGGCGTCGCCGACAGCGTTAACGGCCGGTTCGACATGCTGCTGCTGCACCTGTGGCTGGTGATGCGCGAATTGAAGCTGAAAAGCGCACCGCCGGCGCTTTCGCAGGGGCTGGTCGAGCGGTTCTGCACCGACATGGACGACAATTTGCGCGAACTGGGCACCAGCGACCTTCGCGTGCCGAAAAAAATGCAGGAATTCGGCCGCGCGCTTTATGGCCGCGCCGCCGCCTATGATATGGCTCTGGACGCGGGTTTTGAGCCCTTGGCGCAGGCGCTTTCGAAGAATATCTACAACGGCAGCGATCTCGACCACGCGAGGCGGCTGGTTTCCTATGTCAACGCGGCTATTGCCGGGCTTGGCCATCTGGACGAGACGACCCTTAAATCCGGCGCGTGGCGATTCCCGCAGCCCGCAGCAACCTTGGTAACGACATGAGCAGACCCGACCGCATGACGGATACGTCGAATCCCTGGAGCGCGCCGATCGCGGTGATGCAGATTCCTGAAACCGGGGTGGCGCGCGACATCGAGGCCAACCCGCAGGAACGCGAAGCCATCGCGACGCTGGGCAGCCTGGTGGGCGTGGGCGCTGCGAAGGCCTCGCTGCTGCTGACGCCGATCAAGGGCGGCCAGGTTCATGTCACCGGCCGCGTCTGGGGCCGGGTCGGGCAGACCTGCGTGGTGACGCTCGATCCGATGGAAAGCGACTTCGACGAAGCGATCGACCTCATTTTTGCGCCGCCGTCGCAGATTCGCGAACTGGCCGAATCGGTCGACGAGGACATCGAGAGCGAGGAGGAAACCCCGGATCCGCCGGAGCCGATCGAAAACGGCTTCATCGACCTGGGCCGGCTCGCCACCGACGCGCTGTTCCTCGGTCTCAATCCCTATCCGCGCAAGCCCGATGCGGTATTCGAGCCGCCGGTCGAGCAGATCGATCCCGAGGAACACCCTTTCGCGGCGCTGAAGGTGCTGAAGGAAGGCCCGGACGCCAAGAAACCGAAGGGCTGGACCGGCGGATCGCGGGGCGATTGAGCAAAACCGGGCAGCGCCAACTGCTGGTTTTTGGTGTGGTTCGGCGGAAACGCCGGGCCTGCCGGCCGGGCAGCGCCGATTCCGGTGATATGCCGCCTGGCGCAGCAAAAGTCTTCGGTCAAGATGTTGTATCGGCTTGGGGAAACGCTATTGTCCCCCGCTCCGAATAGTTTATTTCGATACCTTCGCCGCTCGCCACCACTCGCGGTGAGCATCAGTCCGCGGTCCGGCTTCTTTGGCCCGCAAGAGACAGGTTTCCGGGACGTTCATGCCGAAAAAGGTTCGCATCGCGCTTGACGCCATGGGTGGCGACATCGGCGCATCGGTGGTCATTCCCGGCGCCGCTATTTCATTGACCCGGCATCCCGACAGCGAATTCCTGCTGTTCGGCGATAGCGCGTTGATCGAGGCCGAACTGGCCAAGCATCCGGCGCTCAAGGCTGTATCGAAAGTCTTCCACACCACCGTCGCCGTCAGCATGGATGACAAGCCGAGCCAGGCGTTGCGCCGCGGCCGCAAGGTGTCGTCGATGTGGCAGGCGATCGACGCCGTCAAAAAGAACGAGGCCGATGTCGCGGTGTCGGCCGGCAACACCGGCGCGCTGATGGCGATGTCGAGGTTCTGCCTGCGCATGATGGACGGCATCGATCGCCCGGCGCTGGCGGCAATCTGGCCGACCACGCGCGGTGATTCCGTGGTGCTCGATCTTGGCGCAACGATCGGCGGCGACGCCCACCACCTCAAGGCACTCGCCGTGATGGGCAGCGCGATGGCCAGCGCCTTGTTCGATCTGGAGCGCCCGACCGTCGGCCTGCTCAATATCGGCGTCGAGGAAATGAAGGGCGGCGAGGAAATCCGCGAGGCAGCCGAACTGCTGCGTGCCGCCAACCTGCCGCAGCTGGATTTCATCGGCTTCGTCGAGGGCGACGGCATCGGCAAGGGCGCCGCCGACGTAATCGTCACCGAAGGCTTCAGCGGCAACATTGCGCTGAAGGCGGCGGAGGGTACCGCGCGCCAGTTCGCCGAATATCTGCGCAGCGCGATGGCCCGCACCTGGCGCTCGCGGATCGGCTACCTGTTTGCCAAGAACGCCTTCAAGGCGCTGAAGGACAAGGTCGACCCGAACAAATCCAACGGCGCGGTATTCCTCGGCCTCAAGGGAATCGTCGTCAAAAGCCACGGCGGCACCAATGCCGACGGCTTTGCCTACGCAATCGATGTTGGCTATGACATGGTCCGCAACGATCTCCTCACCAAGATCAATCTGATGCTCAACCGCGACGGCAGCGCCCTGACTGCGCCCGCGCAGGAGGCTGTCTCGTGACTGCGATACGTTCGGTCGTGCTCGGCTGCGGCTCTTATCTGCCGGAGCGGACCCTGACCAATGCCGAACTGGCGGCCAAGGTCGATACTTCAGACGAATGGATTGTGCAGCGCACCGGCATCCGCGAGCGCCACATCGCCGCAGAAGGCGAGTTCACCTCGCATCTGGCGATCAAGGCCGCGCAGGCCGCGATTGCTCATGCCGGCATCGACGCGCAGTCGATCGACCTGATCGTGCTGGCGACCTCGACGCCGGACAACACCTTTCCCGCTACCGCGGTCTCGGTGCAGAGCGCGCTCGGCATCAACCACGGTGCGGCATTCGACCTGCAGGCGGTGTGCTCGGGCTTCGTTTTCGCGCTCGCCACCGCCGACAGCTACTTGCGCACCGGCGCCTTCAAGCGCGCGCTGGTGATCGGCGCCGAGACCTTCTCGCGCATTCTCGACTGGACCGACCGCGGTACCTGCGTCCTATTCGGTGATGGCGCCGGTGCGATCATTCTCGATGCGCAGGAACAGCCGGGATTGCCGACCGATCGCGGCGTGCTGACCACGCATCTGCGCTCCGACGGCCGCCACAAGGCCAAACTGTATGTCGATGGCGGGCCGTCCTCGACGCAGACCGTCGGCTATCTGCGCATGGAAGGCCGCGAAGTCTTCAAGCACGCGGTCGGCATGATCACCGACGTGATCGTCGATGCCTTCAATGCCACCGGCGCCACCGCCGAGAGCATCGACTGGTTCGTGCCGCACCAGGCCAACAAGCGCATCATCGATGCCTCCGCCCATAAGCTGCATATTGCACCGCAGAAGGTGGTGCTCACGGTCGACCTGCACGGCAACACCTCGGCGGCTTCGATTCCACTGGCGCTGTCGGTGGCGGTAGCCGATGGCCGCATCAAGAAGGGCGATTTGGTGCTGCTAGAAGCCATGGGCGGCGGCTTCACCTGGGGCTCGGCGCTGATCCGTTGGTAGGCTGATTACAAATTATCTCGCATTGTCATGAACTTCGATGCTTCTGCATCGATGAGCGCTGTTGACCATTGGACGTTAACCTCATAATTTCTGACAACAATTTTGTTCGCCGAGAGTTGGGGCAGGCGATGACGGGCACGGGAAAAACAGTCACACGCGTCGATCTGTGCGAAGCAGTCTACCAAAAGGTGGGCCTATCGCGCACGGAGTCGTCTGCTTTTGTGGAACTGGTTCTGAAGGAAATTACCGATTGTCTGGAAAAGGGCGAGACGGTGAAGCTGTCGTCGTTCGGATCCTTCATGGTGCGCAAGAAGGGCCAGCGCATCGGCCGCAATCCGAAGACAGGCACTGAAGTACCGATCTCGCCGCGGCGGGTGATGGTGTTCAAGCCATCGGCGATTCTCAAGCAGCGCATCAATGGCGACACTTCGGCCGGCAACGGCAAGGACACGTCAGAAGACTGAGTTCGCGGCCGCTGTTTGGCGGCGCGCTGACGGGCAGTGAAAATGGGGACGCAGCATTTGGACAAAGCGCCGGATGCATTCCGCACCATCAGCGAGGTCGCCGACGATCTCGACATCCCCCAGCATGTGCTGAGATTCTGGGAAACCAGGTTCACCCAGATCAAGCCGATGAAGCGATCCGGCGGCCGGCGCTACTACCGCCCGGACGACGTCGATCTGCTGCGCGGCATCCGCCGTCTGTTGTACGGCGAAGGCTACACCATCCGCGGCGTGCAGCGCATCCTGAAGGAGAACGGCATCAAGGCGGTGCAGGGCCTGGTCGACGGCGCCGCCGCACCTGCGTTCTCTGCACCGGACCCCGGCGCCAGGCGTGCGCCCGTCGAGGATGAACACGACGACGATCCGGTGGAAGCCGAGATCGACGCCGACGATGAGGAAGACGAGCACGACGAGGAGGTGGCTCCGATCGTCGCCCGCCGCGAAGCTGACATCGCCGTGCGGCGGGAACCGCCGATGCAGGCCCGGCGCGAGCCCGAAATCCCGCCACGCCGCGAGCCGGAAATGGTCGCCCGGCGCGAGCCCGAGATCACCGGGCCGCAGCCGCGCTTTGAGCCGCCGCGACCACAGCCGATGCCCGAACCACGCCCCGCAGCCCCCGCGATCGACCGCGCCGCGCAACAGCGCAACCGCGCCCGGCTGGAGGCGGTGTTGCAAGACCTGCTCGACGCCCGACAGGCGCTCGATACGGCGATGAAGGACGGGTGAAGTAAAAGTTGATTTGAATTCGCGCTGGGGCGCGGAGGTCGATCGGTTGAGATCGAAAATGGTCGGAGCGAGAGGATTTGAACCTCCGACCCCTAGTCTCCCAGACTAGTGCGCTAACCGGGCTGCGCCACGCTCCGACAATGCGCATCCTGTAGCTTCGATCCGGGCGCGGCGCAAGAAGGCTGGCGCATTATCGACCGCCGTTGTGGCACGACGCTGTGCGCAATTCCGCACTGGGGACGCATTTTGCCGGCGGTACGGCTGCGCTTGCGTCATTTCATGAAAATTAATCGCGATAGCGTTTCTGGTCGTTGGCAGGCCGTTGTAGCCGACCATTCCGGCATCCCCTGCGGATTCGCTCATCGAGGCCTGTATTTCCATGACGGCGCCGATCGACACCCTGCGCGGACTGAAGGCGGGCGCCGTCGCGCTCGCTCTGGCCGCCGTGGCGCTGTTTGCGTTTCGCACGGTGCCGTCCCGGCTATGGCTCGACGAGCTCTATACCGTGACGTTGCTGAAGGCCGACAGCCTGCCGCGGCTGTGGGAAGGCATCGTGCTCGGGATCGATGGCAATCCGCCGCTGTATCTGACGCTGGCGTGGCTGATCGCGCGGGCGGTGCCGGCGTTCCTGTCGTCGGTCGTGGTTCTGAAAGCCGTCAACGTGCTGGTGACGGCGGCGGCCTTGCTGGCGCTTTATCGGCTCGGACTGCGGGCGGCGTCGCAAACGGCGGCGTGGATCGCGGTGTTCCTGGTCGCCGCACTCAACGACAACGTGCTCTTTGTCGCATTCGAGTTGCGCGCCTATGCGCTGTATTTCCTGCTTGCCGCATTATGCGCGCTGTTCGAGCAGCGGTTGATCGAGCGCGGCCGCAAACGCGATTTTGGCGCCCTCGCAGTGCTCTACGTGGCGCTGACGCTCGTGCATGGCTTCGGCATTCTCTATGTCGGCTGCATCGCGCTGTCGGGCGCGCTGAGCCAGTGGCGTCGGGGCTGGCGGGCGTGGCTTGCGTCGCTCGCGGCAACGCTGCCGGCGATCGTCGTGCTGGCCTGCTGGATGCCGTTCGTGATCCGGCAGACGCAGGTGGTGCAGCCCTATAGCTGGATCACGGCGCCAGGCGTGGCCGAACTGCTGCAGAGCCTGTTCTCGTCGCCGCTGTGTTTGCTGGTGATGGTCGCCGAGACATTCGCTGTCGTGGCGATGGTCGTCATGCTGATCGCACGCCAGCAGGGCGCCGCGTTTCACATCATGTTGCGCGACGACCGGCGGCAGCCGGTGCGCTATCTCGCCTGGTTGATGCTGGGGATGCTGGCGATCACGCTGACGGTGTGGCTGGAATCGGTGGTGTTGTTTCCGCTCTTCGTGCCGCGCTATTTCACACCGTGGCTGATCGGCGGTTTCTTGCTGGCGCTGGCGTTTGGCGAGTTGCTGGTCGGTCTGGTTCGACGCGGCGTGGGGGATCATCGGCTGTTCGCGGTGTCCTCCATCGTGCTGCCGCTGATGCTGCTCGTGTTGATGCTGGCTTCGACGGATCCAGTGCGCGAGCAGATTCCTTGCACGACACCGTCCGGCGACTTCTTCGAGACCGGCTTCGTCAGTGGCGAATGGCCGGTGGTGGCGGATTCCCCGCATGTCTGGTTTCCGCGCGTGACCTATGCGCCGCACGCCGCGGTATATCGCTTTCCGCTCGATCGCGATGTGGTGCTGAATTATCCGAACTGGGCGCGCGGCAATGCCACCGACTTCAACATCATGCAGCGCATCGCGCGCTGGGCCGGCGTGACCGCGATCATGACGACCGAGGATATCGTGAAAACCTATCCGCAATTTCTGGTGATTGAATCCGGCCGCGCCTGGTTTCACAACCTTCGCCAGACCCGCGATGTGACGACCGAGAAGCTTGCGGAATTTACCGACGCCGCCGGCCATGCCGGTTGCACGCTGTGGAAGGTGACAAGCGTGCGTCCGCGGCCGTGATACCCGCAAAGAAAATGACCCGGAGCGTGAGCCCCGGGCCATTTGACGCGGACGTACATCCGGCCCGCGCTTGGATGATCTCACCCTGGGCCGCCGTGGTTAACATGCGATTAACGCAAGCATCGATGATTCCGATGTGGCGCGGGTCAGCGCGCCAGCCAGCACTTAGCGCGCCAGCCAGGGCTCGGCGAGATAGCGCAGCAGCTTCGCTTCGCGACGGCCACGCGACACCGTATCGAGCACGAGGCCAGCGAACAGCGACATCACCGCGACCAGCATGATGCCGACCGAAAGCACGGCGGTTGGCAACCGTGGCACCACCCCCGCTTCTACGTAGGTGATGGCGACCGGAATCGACAGCGCGATCGATATCGCCGCCAGCAGGATCGACAGCGTACCGAAGAAGCGCAGCGGCTTTTCGGAACGGTATAGTTTCAGGATGGTGCCGAGAATGCGAAAGCCATCGCCCCAGGTGTTGAGCTTGCTGAACGAGCCTTCCGGCCGCGCGAAATATGGCGTCTTCAGTTCGGCCACCGGCATTGCCAGTTCGAGCGCGTGGACGCTGAGTTCGGTTTCGATCTCGAACCCGTCGGATAACACCGGGAACGACTTGATGAAGCGCCGCGAGAACACGCGGTAGCCGGAAAGAATGTCCTCGAAGCCACGGCCGAACACCATGGCGAGAAAGCCGGTGAGCAGCCAGTTGCCGGTGCGATGGCCAGGCCGGTAGGCGGCATCGGCCTGATCGACGCGGTGCGCGACCACCATGTCGAGATGCCCGGCGATCAGCATCTCGATCATTGGCGCTGCCGAAGCGGCGTCATAGGTCGCATCGCCGTCGACCAGCAGGTAGATATCGGCCTCGACATCGGCGAACATCCGCCGCACGACGTGGCCCTTGCCCTGGTGGCGCTCGCTGCGCACCTGCGCGCCGGCCTCGCGCGCGATTTCGATGGTGTGGTCGGTTGAATTGTTGTCGTAGACGTAGACCTCGGCCATCGGCAACGCTTCGCGAAACGAGGCCACGACCTGCGCGATCGCGGCTTCCTCGTTGAAGCAGGGGATCAGGACTGCGATGCGGATCGGTGACGTCATCAAGGAGATATTCCAGTTGCTTCGTCTGCTGCGGGCGCCGGCGTTGCCATATATTGCTGGGCCGCGACGAACATGCCCCACATCGCGCCGAGCATCAGCCAGAAGTGGCGCCAGTGATCGGTGTCGATGATGAAGGCTTCGCCTACCGTGCCGAGGAATGCCGCGAACACCGCGAGATAGGCCCGCTGCCACGGCACACGCACGAACACGTAGCGAAAGCCGAGCAGCGCGGTGGTGAACATCAGAGCGGGGTAGCAGATGCCCGAGATCCAGCCGCCCGACATGAAAGCGTTGAGATAGGAATTGTGCGTGTCCTCGGGAAAGAATTTGGTGAATTGCAGCGGGCCGATTCCGAAGGGCAGATCCAGCGCCATTTGTGCGCCCAAAACGTGGCGACCGAAGCGGCCGAATCGGCCTTCGTCGTATTTCTGGTCGAACGAGGCGCGCTGCTTGAACATGTCGGCGATGAAATCGAATTGCAGCAGGATGACGATGACGAGGGCGGCTGCGACCACGGCGGCAATCGCCATGATGATGATGCGCGAGCGCTGTTTGTGCGAGGAGCTTGTCAGCACCATCATGAACAGCATGAAGGCTGCGGTGGCGACTAGCAGGCCCCATGCGGCGCGCGAGAACGCCAGCAACACCGCCAGCGAGATAATGCCGAACACGACAGCGCTACGCAGTGCACGCCCGAACCGGTCGCTGACGACGCTCTGCAACGCGAACAATGCCGGCAGCACCAGGAAGGCGCCGAGCACGTTGGGGTCCTTGAAGGTGCCGGAAGCGCGGCCGTACAGCGTGAACAATTCGCCGCCACCGGGGATCAGGTGCAGATAGCCGGCGATGCCGGCCAGCGACGCCAGCAGCGCGCCGGCGATCAATCCGCGGCGCAGCAGGTCGAGCCGAGCCTGGGTGTCCTCGGACACCACCAGCGCAACGAAGATCGCCGAGACCGCCATGTACCAGGAGGTCAGGATCCAGTTGATGATCGGTGTCAACTCGAGCAGGTAGGCCGCGCAGATCGTGTAGCCGATATTGATCAGGAACAGCAGGACCAGCAGCGGCACGAATACCAGCCGCATCCGTAGCCCGGCGGCGAAGAACACGACCATGGCGCTGATCGTGGCGATCTCGTAGGGGCTGGGCTCAATGAACACGATGGCGCCACCGAACCCCATCAGCCACAGCAACGCGCGCTGCAGCGTCACGACGGCGGGCGCCGTCGTTGCGGGGGAGCTGTGATCGGCGGCGAGATAGGTCATGGCTCCACGGAGCTTACGCGGGCAATGTTGACGAGTGGTATAGCGGAGGCGGGCTTGGTGATTGTTCCAGCGCCGGCGGTGCGCTCCCTCGCCCCGTTCTTGCGGGAAGGGGGAGGGACTCTTGCGCGTGAAACGCTGGCAATCTCTCACCCGAATCCGAGCTGGCGCTCGGCTCCGACCTCTCTCCGCAAGCGGAGGGAGGTTAGGCGGAGCGTGTCGAGACGCCTGGACGAGACCTAATACGCGTTCTCGTTCTTCGTCATCAGCGAGATCGGCGTTTTCAGCAGGATGTAGGTGTCGAACAGCACCGACCAGTTCTCGATGTAGTACAGGTCGAATTCGACGCGTTTCTGGATCTTCTGCTCGGAGTCGATTTCGCCGCGCCAGCCGTTGATCTGGGCCCAGCCGGTGATGCCCGGCTTGACGCGGTGGCGGGCGAAGTAGCCATCGACGGCCTCGTCGAACAGTTGAGTCTGTACCTTGCCTTGCAGCGCGTGCGGCCTGGGTCCGACCAGAGACAGGTTGCCCTTGAACACGACATTGTAGAGCTGCGGCAATTCGTCGAGGCTGGACTTGCGAATGAAACGGCCGACGCGCGTGACGCGCGTATCGCCCTTGGTGACCACGGTCTTGGCCATCGGATCGGCCTGGTCATGATACAGCGAGCGAAACTTGAAGACATCAATGCGCTCGTTGTTGAAGCCGAAGCGCTTTTGCCGGAACAGTACCGGGCCGGGGCTGTCGAGCTTGATCGCCAGCGCCACCAGTCCCATCACCGGCAACAGCGCCAGCAAAGCGAACCCGCCGACGATACGGTCGAACATCCACTTCATCACCAGGTCCCAGTCTGTAATCGGCGCCTCGAACACGTCGAGCGTCGGCACTTTGCCGAGATAGGAGTAGGATCGGGGACGGAAGCGCAGTTTGTTGGTATGTGCCGAAAGCCGGATATCGACCGGCAGAACCCACAGCTTCTTCAGCATTTCGAGAATGCGCGTCTCCGCCGAAATCGGCAGCGCGAACAGCACCAGATCGACGCGGGTGCGGCGGGCGAATTCGATGATGTGATCGACCTTGCCGAGCTTCGGGGTGCCCGCGACGGTATCGAGCGAACGCTTGTCGCTGCGGTCGTCGAACACGCCGAGAATATGCAGGTCGGAATCTTCCTGCGCGAGCAGTTCGCGGATCAGGTGTTCGCCGTTGGCGTCGGCTCCGACGATGATGGTGCGACGGGCGAGGCGGCCCTGCCGCCCCCAACGCCGGATCAGGCTACGCAAGGCCGTTCGCTGCAGAACGAGGGCCACCAGGCCCACGATGAAGAATGTCGAAAGCCAGAGACGCGATACAGAACCGCCGATCTTGGCAAAGAACGAAACGCCGATGAACAGCAGGAACACGAGCGACCATGCGGATGCCATGCGAGTCATCTGCCGCAACTTGCCGCGGAAGACCTGGACCTCGTAGATATCGGCGGCCTGAAAGCAGACGACGGCGGTTCCGGCCATGGTCAGGATCGCGGCGGGATAATCCCAGCCGAAACCGCTGATGCGTGCGACATGCGCCAGATACACCGCTACGCCGACGAGGCTGAGCATCACGAAGTCGGCAAGCCGGACCAGCCCTGCGATGACGACGGGAGAATAGGCGGCCCGGACTTTCTGGCTCACCACCTCAAGCGCAGCGGGCGTCAGGCGGAGGCGGCGCTCGACCGCGGGCCCCGGCGAAGACTTGGCTTCGTCGAGCATGGAGCGTGCGTTGATCGGTTCCACTACAGCAATCCGTTTGAGCGGCCTGACGCACAGTGGTGCGCGCCGGCTATCATGGCGTCAACGTCTAGCGCAGATATCGGAACAATTGGTTACGGGTAAACGGTAGTTAACGTTTGGCAAACACCTGCCGGTAACCTTCTATGACGCCTTCGACCATCGCGTCCTGCGAGAAGTGCTGGGCGATGCGCTCGCGCAGCGCCTGGGCGCGCGTCAATGCCGCCGCGGGATTGACGAGTTCGGTGCGGATCGCGGCGGCGATCGCAGCGCTGTTGCCCGGCTGAAACAGCGCGCCGGTATGGGTGTTGAAGATCTCCGGAATGCCGCCGACATTGGCGGCGATCATCGGCACGCCGGCGGCGGCGGCTTCGATCACCACGTAGGGCATCGAGTCGCCGCGCGACGGGACCACCAGCAGGCGTCCCTTGGAAAAGCCATAGCGCGCCTTGACGTGACCGATAAAACGCACGGCGTCGCCGAGCTTGAGCCGTTCGATCTGCGCTTTGAGCCTTGTGGTCTCCTCGCCGTCGCCGCCCAGGGTCAGCGTCACCGGCCGGCCGTCGACGCGCAGTTGCGCCACCGCATCGACCAGCAGGTCGGCACCCTTGATGTGGCGGAATTCGCCGACGTAGGCCAGGTCCGTTGCATCGTCGGCGGGGGGCACCGGCTCGAACTCGTCCGACGTGACGCCGTTGAACACGCATTTCACCAGCCCGGACGGCGTGCCGATGATGCGCTGGTAGGTGTCGCGCGCGAACGCGCTCTCGAACAGGAAGAGTTCGGTGTGGTTCATCAGCGCGCGTTCGAGCCGGGCGTAGAACGCGCCCTTCAGCGTGTCCGGCGGATAATGCAGCGAGCCACCGTGGGGCGTGTAGACGCGGATGCAGTCTTTCGACTTCGGCTTGAGGCGGACAAAAGCGCCGGCCTTGGCGCCGTGGCCGTGCAGCACGTTCGGCTTCAGCTTGCGGGCCAACTGGATGAAACGCGTCCACGCCAAGAGATCGGTCGGATGCGGCTCGCGCCGGCTGGGAAGCCGGTGCACGCCAAGCGCCAGGCGCGGCGCGATCTCGGCCAGCGCCGCGGCGGCGCGGTCGCCGCCGGTGAGGCTGTCGGCGATGATGCCGACCTGATGGCCGCGATCGGCCTGGCCGTTGGCAACATCAAGAATGTGACGAAAAATGCCGCCGACCGGGGCGCGAACGGCGTGCAGAATGCGAAGGGGTGGGGAGGAAGTCGCCATCGTCAGAACCAGCGCTCGCCGATCTGGATGGTGTCGCCGGGCTCGATCGATGTGCCCAGTGGCACCGGGGCGCGGAAAATGCCCTGTTCTGTCGTGTGCATCAGCATCACCTCGTCGCGGCGTGCACGCGGCGAGAAGCCTCCGGCGATCGCCACTGCGCTTTCGACGCTCATGTTGGGGACGTAAGGATACTGCCCGGGGGCCGCGACTTCGCCGAGGATGAAGAACGGCCGGTAGGCCTCGATCTCCACCGCTACCGAAGGCTCGCGAATGAAGCCGTTGCGCAAGCGCCCGGTGATGCTGCCGGCGAGAG